>DAOUBZ010000399.1:0-5024 GCA_034432515.1 Chloroflexaceae bacterium
GGGCGGCGCCGGCGGCTGCCAGCGCGAGAGTGGCGCCGCCTCACCGTCCGGCGGCTGCAGTCCACAGGCGGCCAGCGCCACGCTCACCGCGGGCAACGTCAGCCCGAGGGCCAGCCCGCGGGCGATCAACTCGCGGCGACTGAGCCGGCCATCCAGCCCGGCCTCGACCAGTCGCGCGAGACGCTCAGCAGGGTCGTGCATATGTTCGCATGCTACCCCAACCTGGCCCCGCGCGCAAGGGCCTCAGCCCTGCCGGTTGCGGTCGGTCTCGTCGAGCGGCACGAGCCGCTCGCGCAGGGCCAGTAGGGCAGCCTGGGTGCGGTCCTGGAGGTGGAGCTTGGAGAGGATGTTGGAAACGTGGGTTTTCACCGTTCGCTCGCCGATGATCAGCTGCTCGGCGATCTCGGCGTTGCTCATGCCACGGGCGATGCAGGCCAGCACCTCGCGCTCGCGCTCGGTGAGCAGGTCGAGCGGCGAGGCCCGCGCGCCGCTGAGCTCCTGCATGAGCCGCGCGGCAACACTGGGGTGCAGGGTAGCCTCACCGCGGCGTGCCGCCCTGATCGCCCGGACCAGGTCATCGGGGCCGACGTCTTTGAGCAGGTAGGAGAGCGCCCCGGCTTTGATCGCCGGAAAGATGCGCTCGTCCTCGCTGTAGCTGGTCAACACGATCACCTGGGTGCTGGGCGAGACGGCCTTGAGCTGGCGCGTGGCCTCGATACCGTCCATCTCGGGCATCACCAGGTCCATCAGCACCACATCGGGCAACAGTCTGGCGGCCAGCGCCACACCCTCGGCGCCGCCACCGGCCTCACCGACAACTTCGATCTCGGGGTAGGTGTCGAGGTAGGCGCTCAATCCCTTGCGGACGATGGCGTGGTCGTCGATCAGCAGGATGCGGATGCTCTCGTTGCTCATGCCGGCTTCTCCAGTGGTTCGGCCGCAGGCTCCCCCGCCGCTGCCAGGCCGTCGCGGTAGCCGTCGCGCCGCACGGGGATGCTCACGGTGATCGTGGTGCCCGCGTCGCGGGCGCTACGAATGGTCAACTGGCCGCCTAATGCTTCGGCCCGCTCGGCCATGCTGTGCAGACCGATCGCCTGCGGGCTCCGGGGCGCGCTCGGGTCAAACCCGCGCCCATCGTCACGCACCTCAAGGGCCAGCACATCGTCGCCGTAGCGCAGTACAAGCTCGGCCTCGCGCACGCCGGCGTGGCGGCCAATGTTGGCCAGCGCCTCCTGAATGATACGGAAGAGCGCCTGCTCATACTCCAGCGGCAGCGGGCGCTCACCACTGATCTGCAGGTTCACCGTGAACCCCTGGCGCTCGCGCAGGGCGGCAACCAGGTCGCGCAGGGCCGGGGCCAGGCCGCGCCCATCGAGCGCGGCCGGGCGGAGGGCAAAGATCAGGTTGCGTGTCTCCTCCAGGGCACGGCGGGCCGAGGCTTCGATCTCACTGAGCCGGATCGCAGCCAGGTCGGGGCGCGTCTCCAGCGTGCGCCGGGCCGCGGCGGCGAGCATGGTCAGGCTGAAGAGCTCCTGGCTGACGCTGTCATGCAACTCGCGCGCCAGGCGATTACGCTCGTCCACCGCGGCAAGTTCGGCGGCCTGCTCGGCGAGTTGGGCATTGCGATCGGCCAGCAGCCGTAGCGAGCGCAGGCTCTCGGTCAGCTGGTCGGCCATCGCATTGAACTGCCGGCCAAGCTGGCCGATCTCGTCGGCGGAGGGGTCTTCGATCCGCCGGCTCAAGTCGCCGTCGGAGAGATCGATGCTGGCCTCGGTGAGGCGCATGATCCGCCGGGCGAAGCCGCGCCCCACGAGCCAGGAGTAGATCATGCCAATCCCGCCGCTGACCAGCAACCAGGGCAGGAAGAAGCTCACCAGAAAGGGCGTCAGGTTCGCGAGCAGGATGCCGATCGCAGGGAAGCTCACTAGCCGCAGGTAGAGCACGCCGGCCACCGCGCCGTCAGCGCCAACCACGGGCGCCACCGCGATCGGCTGGTGCTCGGGCCGGCTCCAGGCGCCCAGTTGCTCCGGACTGGTGGTGCCCGCCAGGGCGCGCTGCACCAGTTCATCGGCGGGCGCCGGCTCGTCCAGCGGCAGGCCCGGGATATGCTCCAGCGGATGGGTGCTGGTGATCACACGACCCTGCGTATCGAGCAGCACAATCGCGACCTCGTCGCTGCGCGCGAGGTTCGCCAGTTCGGCGTGCTCACCCGTTCCGGCCGTCGCGGATACCGAGTCGCCACCGCCCGGCGGTGTCGATAGCCGGCGCAGCCGGGCGATCAGCTGGTCCAGACTGCCCGCAGGGTCAGCGAGCTCCGCACTGACCACCCGCGCCAGGTCGCGCGCCGACTCGGCGGCGGCATTGGGGATGAACGGAGCATTGAGCATATAGACCAGGCCCGCGACGAAGACCGCGATCATCGTCAGCGCCAGCAGCAGCGAGACGGCCAGGAACGCCCCGGTGAGCTTCCAGCGGATCGTCGAGAAGCGTTGTTTTAGCCCTGCCAGCACGGCAACCCCTTCGCGCGCGCCGCCTGCAATCTGAAATGGCATTATAGCGTGTCGAAATCGTTTTTTCGTTGGTTTCGGCGGCTGCGCCGCCAAAACCAACGAAAAAACCCTGAGGTCGGGGCATGCTGCTGCGGCCCCGGCAGGCTAACGCGCCTCAACCAGTTCGGGGAAACGCTGCGCAAGGCTGCGGTGTTGCGGCGTGACCGCGAACACCCGCGCCCCGGCGCTGACCAGCGCGGCGATGAGCCGCGGGGCCGCCTCGGGTGCAGCTGCGACTCGCAGCGCGCCGGGGCCGGCTGGTTGGGTCGGGTAGCCCAGTTGTGCCGCGACGGCGGTCACGATCGGCAGCGGCTCGGCGGCCACCAGGAGCGAGTCGTCGCCTGCGCACAGCTCGGCCAGCGGGCCCTGGGCCAGCAGTTGGCCCGCATGGAGGATCGCGGCATGTGTGCAGATCCGCTCAACCTCGGGCAGCAGCCGGCTGGTGAGCACGATCGTAAGCCCTGCGGCGCTCAGGCGCTCCAGCACCCGCTGCAACTCGACCACGTCTGCGGCATTGAGCCCTCGGATGGGCTCATCGAGGAACAGCACCTGCGGTCGCCCGAGCAGTGCCGCCGCGACCGCCAGCCGCCGCCGCTCACCGCGCGAGACGCTGCGTACGGCCAGTGCGGCCCGCGTCTGGAGACTCGTCAACGCCAACACTTCATCGACCCGCGCCGGGTCGCCATGACTACTGGCTACGGCCCGCAACTCCAGGCCGTGGCGGAGCGAGAGCCTGCCGATGGCCCGCGGCGGATCGATCGCGACACCGACGAGCGGGCGGATCGCCTGCCGCTCACGCACGATGTCGTGGCCGAGGATCCAGCCGCTGCCACTGCTCGGGCGCACCTGGCCGAGCAACAGGCGCAGCAGGGTCGTCTTGCCGGTGCCACTGGCGCCCAGCAGGCCAAAACAGGCGCCCAGGGGCACGGCCAGGTTCACTCCAGCGATAACCCGGCGCGTACCGTAGTACCTGGTCAGCCCATCCGTCTCGATGGCAAGCGATGCTGCAGGCACGACCGTCTCCCTATCCCGGCCCTGGTGCCAGTCTAGCGCGGCGCACCGTTACCTGCGTCGGTGCAGGGCGCGATCCCGGGGTAGCCGATTGGGCCGGATGCCGGTCGTACTTAAGTTGGATCGGCCTACAGTTCCTCCAGGGCCGCGAACAGCCGCTCCAGGTCGCTGCTGTCGTTAAATGGCGCGGCGGAGATGCGCAGGGCGGCCAACTCGGGCACGGCGCGCACCACGATGCGGCGCGCCCAGAGCGCCTGGAGCAGCGCGATCGTGTCGGGACGCCCCACGACCTGAAAACTGACCAGCGCCGAGCTGTGCTCCCAGGGCATTGGTGTGAGCAAGCGCAGGCGCGGGTGAGCGGCCACGCGGGCCTTCAACTCGGCGGCGAGGGCGGCCATGTGCGCCTGCAGCGGCTGCGCGCCCCGTTCCTCCCACCAGTCCAGGGCGGCGTTCATGCCCTCCCAGATCGGCAAGCTCCGGGTGCCAAACTCGAAACGAGCCGCCGTGGGTTGAAGCGTGGGGGGCCACGTGTCGTCGCGCAACGAGCCGGCGCCCACATAGGCCGGCGTCAACCCCGCAAGACGGTCGGGGCGCACATAGAGCAGGCCGCTGCCCTTGGGGCCGAGCAGCCATTTGTGACCATTGCTCACCAGGTAGTCGCAGTTGAGCCGGCTGACATCCAGCGGGAACTGGCCGAGCGCCTGGGTCGCGTCGAGCAGCACCTCGGCGCCGTGGCTGTGCGCGAGCGCCAGCGCTGCGGCGAGGGGGAGGCGCGTCCCCGTCTGGCAACTCACGGCGCTCACGGCCAGCAGGCGTGTACGCGGGCTCAGGGCCGCCGCGAGGCTGGTCAGCGTCTCCTCCGGTTCGCCAGCGAGGGTGAAGCGCCGCAGCGTGAGGCGGCCACGGGCGGCCAGGTAGCCGAAGGGGCTGCTGATGGCCGGATGCTCCTGGTCGCTGATCAGCACCTCATCGTCGGGGCGCCAGGCGAGGCCGGCAGCCACCAGGTTGATACCGTCGTTGGCATTGCCGGTGAGCGCCACCGCCGCCGGCGGGGCGCCGATCAGGGTCGCGAGGCGGGCGCGGGCGCGCTCGCGGGCGGCTTCGAGCTCGTAGTGAACGAAATAACCCTCGCGCTCGTAACGCCCGATCGCCGCCAGGTAGCGCTGCAGGGCCGGCTCGGGCATCAGCCCGTGGGTGCCGAGGTTCAGATAGGTCAGGTCGGCAAGCGCCGGAAAATCGCTCCGCACTGGTGAACGCATCATCCACTCCTTCATATGAGCCGTCCTGGTACGTCCGGGGCCTATAATGGTTAATGGTTATGCGTCCTCCCTCCAGGGCGGCAGGGATGATGCAGAGTCTTTGGGGCAGGCCCCAAACCCCAGGTTGTTCGTTGGTGCTCGCGGCGCAGCCGCCGGAGGCGGACGTTGCATGATACTGCTGGCAAACCCCGTTTTGCCCACGCCG
>DAOUBZ010000400.1:0-5928 GCA_034432515.1 Chloroflexaceae bacterium
CGGCCTTCCTGGAGGCGGCCGAACGGCTCAGGATCGCGGCGCTGGTCGCCGAGGATACTCCGGCGGCGCTCGCGCGGGAGACGGCCAGCCGCCTCTGGCTCGACTTTGCTGCCGAGGAGCAGGCAATTGCGCGCATCGTCGCCCTGGCGCAGGCGGCGCCGCTGGCCGCGGTGATCGCCGTCGACGACAGCGGCAGCCTGCTGGCGGCCCGGGCCAGCGCCGCCCTCGGCCTGCCCCACAACGCGCGCGGCTCCGCCGAAGCCGCGCGCGACAAACACCTGATGCGCCGGCTCTTCGCCGCCGACGGAGTGCCCTCGCCAGCCTTTCGCCTCTGCTCCACCGGCGAGGATCTGGCGGCCCTGGGCGCCTCGCAACGCTACCCTTGCGTGGTCAAGCCGCTACGGCTCAATGGCAGCCGCGGAGTGATCCGCGCCGATACGCCGGAGCAGTTCGTAATGGCGGTACAGCGCCTCACGCGGCTACTCGATCGAGTGGAGGGCAGGCCGGGGCCACACCCGTTCCTGGTCGAAGACTTCATCCCGGGCCGTGAAGTGGCACTGGAAGGGCTGATTGACCGCGGCACACTTCAGGTGCTGGCGCTCTTTGACAAGCCCGACCCGCTGGACGGGCCGTTCTTCGAGGAGACGATCTATGTCACGCCCTCACGCTTGCCGGCTGACACCCAGGCGGCGATCGCCGCCGCCGCGGCGCGCGCCGCGGCGGCGGTGGGCCTGGTACGCGGGCCACTGCACGCCGAACTGCGGGTGAGCCCGGCCGGTCCGGTGATGGTGGAGCTCGCGGGGCGAACGATCGGCGGGCTCTGTTCGCGCACGCTGCGCTTCGGTACTGACGCCTCGCTGGAGGAACTGATCCTGCGCCAGGCGGCCGGGCTGCCGGTGAGCGAACTGAGCCGCGCCGGGCAGGCCGGCGGGGTGATGATGATCCCCATTCCCGGCGCCGGCATCCTGCGGGAGGTGCGCGGGCTGGAGGCTGCGCGGGCCGTGCCCCGCATCGAGGACGTGACGATCACGGCGCCGCGCAACTACCCACTCGTGCCGCTGCCCGAGGGCGACGCCTACCTCGGCTTCATCTTCGCCCGCGGCGAGCGCCCCGAGCAGGTCGAGGCGGCGCTGCGCGCCGCCCATGCCTGCCTGGCCTTCGACGTGCTGCCAGCAATTCCGCTGGAACTGCACTAGGATACCGTCACGTCGTGCTCCAGCTCTACCCAGCCGGTCGGGAGAGCTGAAGACCGGACCATCAAGCGGGTTGAAAGCTTGCGTGAGGCATAGCTATGGCGTACGATGTGGTTGGCGTCGGAATCGCCTCGCTGGACCTGATCGGCGTGGCGGGGGCAGAACCGCAGTTCGGTGTCAAACAGGCCCTCGCCGGCTGGGTGGAGATGGGCGGTGGGCCCGTTGCGACAGCGATGGCCACAATGGCCCGCTTCGGCGCGCGCGTGGCCATGGCCGGCGCCGTCGGCGACGACAGCTATGGCGCCCGCATCCTGGCCGAGCTCCGCGCCTGTGGCGTTGACCCGGTCGGCATGCACGTGCGCCCCGGCGCCTCGCACGTCGCCTTCGTGCTCGCCGAGCCCGGGCGCGACCGGCGCACGGTCTTCTTCCATCAGGACCGGGCGGTGCTCACCGGCATCCCACTCGACCGAGGCCTGATCACCTCGGCCCGCGCCCTGGCGATCGATACCCATCTGCCCGAGGCGGCCCTGCAGGCGGCGCGCTGGATGCACGCCACGGGCGGCCTGGTCATGATTGATGCCGAGCGCGTGCGGGAGAATACGCTCGAACTGCTGCCGCTCTGCGACCTGCTGGTGGTCTCGGCCCAGTTCGGGCGCGAGGTGACCGGCCTGGAGACGCCCTGGGATGCCGCCCGCGCCCTGCACACGCGCTACGGGCGCCTCGCCCTGGTGACGGCCGGCGCCGAGGGCAGCTGGTGCGCCCACGAGGGTGAGCTCTTCCACACACCGGCCTTCGAGGTGGAGCCCATGGACACCACCGGCGCCGGCGATGTCTTTCATGGCGCGTTCCTCTACGCGCTGCTCGATGGCAGCGACGTGCGCCGGGCCGCGCGCTTCGCCAGCGCAGCAGCGGCCATCAGTTGCAAGGGGCTCGGCGGCCGGGGCAACCTACCGACCCTCGGCGAGGTTGAGCAACTGCTCGGCACCGCATAGCTCGGGCGCGCATGCTCGCCGCAGCGCTCGTCACTCGTCGCCGCTGTCAGAAGGCGATGCGCCGCCGGCGCAGCGTGATGCTCTGCAGTAGCCCGATGCCGATCAGCACCGTCAAGGTGAAGCTCCCGCCGTGGGAGATCAGCGGCAGGGGCAGACCAGTCACCGGGAGCAGGCTCAGGTTCATGCCGATGTTGATCAGCACGTGCCAGAACAGCAAGCCAAATACCCCCAGGGCGATCAGCCGCCCGAAGAGATCGCGGGCCTGCCCGGCGATGGTGAGCGCCTGCCAGAGCAGGAGCGCCTGGAAGGTGATTAGCACCACCGCCCCGAGGAAACCCATCTCCTCGCCGATCACCGCGAAGATGAAGTCGGTGTGCTGGACGGGCACGTAGTTGCCCTGGCTGAAGATGCCTCGTGTCAGCCCCGTCCCGAACCAGCCCCCCTGGCCGATCGCGTTGAGCGCCTGGACGACGTTGTAGGCATCGTCGCGATTCACCTGTGCCGGATCGCGGAGCAGGTAGTAGAAGGTGAGCAGGCGCCGCCGCTGATAGTCGTCGAGCAGCAGATCGGTGGTCCACGCGACATAGAGCAGCGGCAGGGCTAGCAGCGCCAGGGCAACCAGCTGGCCGGGGCGCACCCCACTACCCCAGGCCATCACTAGCCAGATCCCGAGCATCACCAGCGCCGTGCCAAGGTCGGGCTGGATGAGCACCAACAGCAGCGGGACAAGCGTGATCAGCAGCGCCCCCCCCTGCACCAGCCAGTGGTCGCGCCGTGGCTCGAAATGCTGCCAATAGGCGGCAAGGGCGAGGATCAGCGCCAGCTTGGCCAGTTCACCCGGCTGGACGGTACGCTCCCCGACGGCGATCCAGCTCTGGGCGCCACCACTCACCTGCCCGATGATGTGCACAACCGCGAGCGTCACCACCGCGCCGAGGTAGATCGGGCGCGCCAGGCTGGAGAGCAAGCGGTAGTCGAGCAGCGTCGCCATGGTCATCAGCACCAGGCCGATGCCGATATAGGCGAGCTGGCGGGGGAAGAGCGCGCTCAGCGGCGCGCCATTGAAGGTCACCGCAGTGAGCGTCGCGCTGTGGACCGCGAGGGCGCCGATCAGCAGCAGGACCAGCACGCAGACCAGGAGCGGCCAGTTGTACTCGCGCCAGCGTCGCGTCTGCATACGCTTCAGGCCGTAAGCGGTCGGTCGAGGGCGGCGGCTACCCGTCGCACCTGCGCCATCATCACAGCAAAACGATCCGGCACCAGCGACTGCTGCCCATCGCACACGGCAAAGGCCGGGTTGTCGTGGACTTCGACGATCAGGCCATCGGCGCCGGCTGCCACGGCGGCACGCGCCATGGGCGGCACCTGCTCCCAGCGCCCGCTGGCGTGCGAGGGATCGACGATCACCGGCAGGTGCGAGAGCATTTTGACCATCGGCACGACGCCCAGGTCGAGGGTAAAGCGCAGTGTATCATCAAAGGTCCGGATGCCGCGTTCGCAGAGCACCACCGCGCTGTTTCCTTCGTTGAGGATATACTCAGCGGCGAGCAGCAGATCCTGCAGGGTCGCCGCGAAGCCCCGTTTGAGCAACACCGGGCGCTCGATGCGGCCCACCGCCCGGAGCAGCGGGTAGTTCTGCATATTGCGCGCCCCGATCTGCAGCATATCCGCATACTCGAGCACCAGGGGCAGGTTCTCAACGTCCATCACCTCGGTGACGACCGGCATCCCGGTGACGGCGCGGGCCTCAGCCAGGATCTTGAGCCCCGCCTCACCGAGCCCCTGGAAGGCATAGGGCGAGGTGCGCGGCTTGAACGCCCCGCCGCGCAAGATGGTCGCCCCGGCGGCCTGCACGGCGCGGGCCACGTTGAGGGTCTGCTCGCGGCTCTCGACCGTGCAGGGCCCGGCGATCACGGTGACCCCGGGGCCACCGATCGGCACGCCGCCCACGGACACAACGCTATCGGCCTCGTGAAACTCGCGGCTGACCAGCTTGTAGGGAACGGTGACGCGGATCAGTTCGGCCACTCCGGGCAGGCGCTGGATGCGGGCAGCCTGTTCGATCGGGCCTCGATTGCCGGTGATGCCAATTGCCGTCCGCGTGGGGCCGGGCATCGGGTGGGGCGTGTAGCCCATCGCCGTGATCTCGTCACAGACCGCAGCGATCTGCTCCGCCGTGGCGTGGGCCTCCATAACGACAAGCATGATCACACCTGATGACAACCGCCGACCGACTACCGGAGCTCCGGCAGCAACGGTCGGCGGTCATGGGTGAGCAATCGTTCTACTCGTAGATCCAGGGGTCCGTCACACGGGACCACTCGGCGATCAACTCCTCGGGCTGGAAGAAGAGCGCCGTCTCGCGCTCGCCGCTCTCGGGCGAGTCGGAGGCGTGGATGAGGTTGCGCCCAACTTCGACGCCAAAGTCCCCACGGATGGTGCCGGGGGCAGCCTTGGCGGGGTTCGTCGCGCCAACCATGGTCCGGATCATCTCGACCGTCCCGGGCTTGCCGGCCACAACTGCAACGACGACCGGCGCCGAGGTGATATAGCTGACCAGGCTGGCGAAGAAGCCCTTGCCCTCGTGCTCGGCATAGTGGCGACGGGCGAGGGCCTCGTCCACCTGCATCAGTTTCAGGCCCTGGAGCTTCAGGCCACGCTGCTCCAGCCGCGTGAGGATCGGCCCGACCAGGCCACGCTGCACGGCATCAGGCTTCAGAATGATCAGTGCGCGCTCCATAACTCCCCTTCAGATTGCAGATGAACGGCTGCGCCTGCGCCGGGCAGTATACCACACCTGGCGCCCCTGCCCGGCGCAGCCGGGGAGCGGAGCCTCAGATCGGCACAGCCTCACCGATACGCTTGGCGGCGCGACGCATCTCCATCTTAACCAGGCCCAGATTGACGGTGCGCTGGGTGATCACGACGAGGATCAGCTCACGGGCCTCCAGCAGCAGGACCGACCCGTCCTTCGCGTCAATGATCGAGTCGACCAGGTTGCCGATCCCGATCCGTTTGGTGGCCCGGTCGATCTCACCGAAGACCGCCGCCGACATTGCTCCGAGGACCTCGGCATCCTCTTCATCAAGCAGCGTACTGGCGACCACAAGGCCATCTTTGCCAACGAGGAGGCTGCCGATCACCCCCTCAACCCGGATCAGGTCTTCGACGATACGACGCATAAGCTGACCTCGCGTTTCATTCGACGATTACAGCGTCCAGAGTTCATTGCCGGGTTGCGTTCGCTGGGCCGACGCAGCGGCTGCGCCCTTACTGCGACTCAGCGCGCGAAGGTCCGCCCGTAGGCGGCGACTGCCTCACGGGAACGTCCCTGTTTCGAGTACGTGTCACCAAGCAGGCGATAGAGCTGGCGCAGCACGCCGGCATCATCGACGGCGTCAACCAGTTCCTCAAGTTCCTCCGCAAGCAGATCCAGGTCCTGCCCGGCGCGGATGAGGCCCTTATAGGCCATGGCCATCAACTCGCCGCGCCCGGTCTGGGCGCAGAGCCGCCCGAGCGCCAGGGCCAGCCCGGCATTGTCGGGCTCGGCATCGAGCTGCTGCAGGTAGGCGTCCAGCGTCTCGTCGCCGGTGGGTATGAAATCAGCGAAGCTGCGCTTGAGGGTTGCCGGCGCGCGGGTCGCAGACGGCGTACGGGTCATCGCTGCCTCGCGGCGCGCATAGCGCTCCTCGTCGCGGCCACGGGTAACTGGCCGGGCGCTGCCCGGGCGCACCGCTGGTTCG
>DAOUBZ010000401.1:0-3116 GCA_034432515.1 Chloroflexaceae bacterium
ACGGGCGCAGCCTGGCGCGTCGCGTCGCGCTGGCGCAACTGCGCGGCGAGCAGACCCTGGCGCGTGGCGGCGTTGCCCGCGCGGTGCCCGAAGACCAGGCACTCCAGCAGGGAGTTGGAGGCCAGGCGGTTGGCGCCGTGCACGCCGGTGCAGGCTGCCTCGCCGGCGGCGTAGAGCCCGGGCAGGCTGGTCGCCCCGTCCAGGTCGGTGCGGATGCCGCCCATCAGGTAGTGGGCCGCCGGGGCGACCGGGATGGGCGTGGTGACCGGGTCGAGGCCATCCTCGCGCAGCCGGGCGCAGATCGTTGGGAAGTGGTGCTCGATCGTCGCGCGGGACAGGTGGGTCAGGTCGAGCAGCACGTAGTCGCTGCCGGTGCGGCGCATGGCGGCATAGATCCCGCGGGTCACCACGTCGCGCGGGGCGAGTTCGCCGCGCGGATCGTAGGCGGGCATAAACCGCTCGCCGGCGGGCGTGCGCAGGATGCCGCCCTCGCCGCGGGCAGCCTCGGTGATCAGGAAGCCCTGCCCGGCCCGGGTCCGGTAGACGGTGGGATGGAACTGCACGAACTCCATGTCGGCCAGTTCGGCACCGGCGCGGTAGGCTATGGCGATGCCCTCGCCGAGCGCAGTGGGCTGGTTGCTGGTCAGGCCATAGAGCGCCCCCGCCCCGCCACTGGCAATGATCGTCGCCCCGGCGCGCAACTGGCGCCAGCGCCCCGCCTGGTCGCGGGCCAGCACACCGCTCACCTGCCCACCCTGCGTGAGCAGATCAACTGCCTGCCAACCTTCGAGCAGCGTGATGCGCGGGTGGGCGCGCGCGCGGGCGATCAGCGCCAGGGTCACTGCCAGGCCGGTCGCATCCCCGACGTGGACGATGCGGCGCGCCGAGTGGCCGCCCTCCAGGCCCAGCGCAAAGGCACCCGGCTCGCTGCGCTCAAAGGGCACGCCGAGCGCGGCGAGCTCGCGCATCAGCGCGGGCGCGGCGTGGGCCAGCGTGGCCACTGCCGCCTCGTCGGAGAGCCCGGCGCCGGCCACCAGCGTATCGGCGACGTGGGCGCGGGGCGAGTCGGACGCATCGAGGGCCGCGGCGATGCCGCCCTGGGCCCAGGCCGAGTTGCTCTCGGGCAGGGCGCCACGGGCGAGCACCGTCACCGTGGTCCGCTCGGCGGCGGCGAGGGCGGCTGTCAGCCCGGCGGCGCCCGCGCCGATCACTAGCACCCCGGTGGTGGTGACCGTAGCCGGCGGCAGGGCCGTGAGCACGAAGCGCGGGGTCGTGATCATGGCAGTGTTCCTCTAGAGCGCGATCATGCGCTCGATAGCCGTGCGGGCCCGCGCGGCCAGATCGGGAGCGACCGTCACCACGTGGGTCATATCGCGCAGACTGTTGCGCACCTTCTCCAGCGTGATCATTTTCATGTACTTGCAGCTGATCGACTCATCGATCGGCAAAAACTGCTTTTCGGGATTAGCCTTGCGCATGCGGTGGAGCACGCCGATCTCGGTGGCGACGACGAACTGGCTGGCGCCACTGCTGGCGGCGTGGCGGATCATGCCCTCGGTCGAGAGGATGTGGGTGCCCTCGGCGCTGATCTTGCCGCTGGCGAGGTAGTGCATCGCGCTGCTGACGCAGCCGCACTCGGGATGGATGAGGAACTCGGCCTCGGGCAGCGCGGCACGCTGGCGCTCGACCATCGCCGGGCGGATGGCGGCGTGGACGTGGCACTCGCCGGCCCAGATGTGCAGCTTGCGCCCGGTTGTCTGGCGCAGATAGCTGCCCAGGAACATGTCGGGCAGGAAGAGGATCTCACGATCTTCGGGAATGGCGCGGATCACCCGCTCGGCGTTGCCGGAGGTGCAGCAGTAGTCGCTCTCGGCCTTGACTTCGGCGCTCGTATTGACGTAACTCACCACCACGGCCTCGGGGTGCTCAGCCTTCCAGGCGCGCAGCTGATCGGCGTTGATCGAGGCGGCCAGCGAGCAGCCGGCCTCGGGGTCGGGGATGAGCACCGTCTTTTCTGGTGAGAGTATGGCGGACGTCTCGGCCATAAAATGGACGCCGCAGACGACGAGCACCGGCGCAGCGCTGCGCGCGGCGAACTGGGCCATGCCCAGCGAGTCGCCGACATAGTCGGCGAGATCCTGGATCTCACCATACTCATAGTTGTGGGCGACAATCACCGCCTTGCGCTCAGCGCGCAGGGCATTGATCTCCTCGACCAGCGCAGCGGCCGTCTCCGGGGCAGTGTGGGTGAGCGCCAGGCCCATCGTCGAACCTCCTTGATAAAACCCAGGGTTAATCTTGCGTTATTAGTGTAAAATAAACACTAATTACGGCGGTAGAAAAACCGCGCGGCCGAAGTATTGTGTCTATCTGACACTAAAGCTGCCTATTAAAAAATCGGCCGCCCGGTATGTTGTGAAAGTGACACTTACCAGAGTATACGACTCGTGGTGGGTCTTGTCAAGATCCTGCTGGCGAACGGGTGCGCGGGCAAAACGGGGTTTGCCAGCAGCTTCTTGTCATACCGTGTATTGTGTCGTTTCTGAGGGGGTGAAGCGCTTCGTTGCAAGGTATTGCCCCTGATCCGCTTTTTGCTCGACGACCCGGTGTACAACGCCAGGTATCGAGAGTTGCTGGAGGAGAACAGCCGCACCGTGCTCGACCCCGGCGCGCTGACGGAACAGGTGCGCAAACGCGCCGCCTTGCTCGCCCCGTACGCGGCCAGGCAGATGCCGGCCGCGGAGTACGACGCGGCGGTGAATGAGCTGATCGGCTTCATCGAGCGCCGCGGGGCCGCCCTGCGGGCCTTCCTCGACGAGAAGTAGCACGCGGTGATTGCCAGCCGCGCGCCGGAGCAGGGTCGGCGGGCCGCCCAGTGGAGGTTTGCCAGCAGTATCATGCCAAGGCGGAACGCGAACGCATCCTGAGCCTTCGTCCCGGCGGATCGCGAGCCTGTCGAGTCCCGGCCCGAGCCGGGACGAGGGCGGCAGGCTTCGTCGTGAGCCCCGGCCTGAGCCCAGACGACGGCTCAGCCGAACGGCCGGGGTAGGCCGAAGCGCGTATCGAAGGGGCGTTCGCACCCTGAGTAGCGCGCAGCGCGTATCGAAGGGTGCGAA
>DAOUBZ010000402.1:0-5434 GCA_034432515.1 Chloroflexaceae bacterium
GCCAGAGCGCCAGGGCGGTGGGCACGGCGGGGCCATCGTCGGCGACGATCAGGCGCCAGGCTTCGCCACTGAGTGTTGCAAGGGCCGCCTCGGCCCCCGCAACGGGCGCGGTCGTCGCCGCCAGTTGCAGCGCCCCCCCACCGCCGGCCAGGCGCCGGGCGCGTAGCAACAGCCCGGCGACATGGATCGCAGCCAGGCCAGCGTAGTGATGGGCATCGGCAAGCACGATCATCTGGAGCCGCGCCCAGAAGCCGGCCCAGGCCCGGTCGTGATAACGCAGCAGTCGCTCGTGGAGCACTGCGGGCGTGGCGACCACCACGTGGGCGCTCATCGCCGCCCGTGCGCCAGGCCCAAAGGCTGCCGCAACCCGCAGCGGCTCGCCCAGCGCCCGGCAGAGCGCCTCGATCTCGGCGCACTGCTGCTCCGCAGCAGCCGCATCGGGTACGAGCAGCAACACGGATGCCGGCGCCTGCTCGCGCAGCAGGTCGACGGCGAGCAGCTGCAACGTGCGCCGGGCCGCCGCACCGCCGATCAACGCTACGGGCTCACCGCGACGCAGCGCCGAAAGCGCCAGCGACTGGTGTGGACGAAACGGCTCGCCCGTGACCGCCACCCAGGCCTGGGCGAGTTGTGGGCTGATCCCGAGATGGCTGATGCGCGTCCCCTCGCGCCGCGGGAAGTCGCGCATGGCAAGCAGCGGGCTGCCGTTGCGGCCCCGCTGGCGGGCGAGGGTGCGGAGGGCTTCGATCAGATCGCTCATTGCTCAGGCCCGGGAGGCCACACTGCGCATGCTATAGCGATTATTGTAGCACAGTGGTGAAGTCGTTCCCCAGGCCCTCGCCCCATCCCGGGCGCTGGAGCAGAGCGGTGAGCCGCGCGCCGTCGAGGGCGCGCTCCACCGTGTCAGCCAGCCGCTCGTAGGCGTCGATCGCCGGCGTTTCGCCAGTAGCATGCCAGCCGAGGGTGCGCAGCCAGGCGTGGCGGAAGCTGGTGTTGGCGAAGAGCCCGTGGAGGTAGCAGCCCCAGGTTCGCTCATCGGCGGCGATGTAGCCATCGGGCTCAGCGACCGGCGTCGCCCCGCCGCGCGCGATGGCGGCCACGGGGCGTGGCGCGCCCAGCGGCTGCGTGCGGCCCATGTGGATTTCGTAGCCGGCGATGGGCAGACCCTGCGCCCAGGCGGTGAGCGCCGTCGCGCTGACCTGGAGGGTGCGTTTCTCGCTGCTGAAGATTGTCTCGACCGGCAGCAGCCCCAGGCCCGGCTCGTCGCCGCCGGCGCCCTCGATCCCCAGCGGGTCGCTGATGCGCGCGCCGAGCAGCTGGTAGCCGCCGCAGATGCCGACCACTGCTCCGGGGAACCTCTGCAGGGCGGCATCGAAGCCCCGCTCACGCAGCCAGCGCCGCGCAGCGAGGGTGTGCTTGGTGCCGGGCAGGATCACCGCCGCCGCACCGGCGAGTTGCTCCGGTCGATCCACAAAGCGCAGGCTGACGCCCGGCTCACGAGCCAGTGGATCGGTGTCGTCGAAGTTGGCGATCGCCGGGAGCCGCAGCACGGCAATCACCAGGCCCGCCTCGCTCGCTTCCGGGCCACGCTCCAACGCCACGGCGTCCTCCTCGGCCAGACCCAGGTCGTCGATCCAGGGCACAACGCCGAGTACTGGCACGCCAGCGCGCTGCTCGAGCAGTGTCACCCCCTCGGCAAAGAGCGCCGGGTCGCCACGGAAGCGGTTGACGACCAGCCCCTGCACGAGCGCCCGCTCCGCGGGCTCCAGCAGCATCAGCGTGCCGAGCAGCTGGGCGAAGATGCCGCCGGTGTCGATGTCGCCCACCAGCAGCGTGCGAGCCTGCGCATAGGTCGCCACCCGGGCGTTGACGATGTCGCGCGGCTTGAGGTTCAGCTCCACCGGGCTGCCGGCGCCCTCAGCGATCACCAGGTCGTACTGCGCCCGCAGGGCGTCGAGATTGCGCGTCACCACCGCCCAGAGTCCATCTTTGCGCTGCCAGTAATCCAGGGCGTCCATGGTGCGCCAGGGCCGGCCCTCGACGATGATCTGGCTGCGGCGCTGGCCCTCCGGCTTGATCAGGATCGGGTTCATCTGGACGGTCGGCGCAATGCCCGCCGCGGCGGCCTGCACCGCCGTGCTGCGCCCGATCTCGCCCCCGTCGGTTGTTACGGCGGCATTGTTGCTCATGTTCTGGGCCTTGAACGGGGCCACACGCAACCCGCGATGGGCGGCAATGCGGCAGAGCGCGGCCACCAGGGTGCTCTTGCCCACCGACGAGGCCGTACCGAGAACCATGATCACAGGCGCTGGCATGCTGGCTCCTTCCTTTTTGACCGGCAAGGTGACGCGAGGAGGCGAGGACGCGAGGACGCGAGGAGGCGGAGACGCGAGGAGGCGAGGAGGCGCGGAGGCGGGGATGCGAGGAGGCGGAGACGCGAGGACACGACGGGGTGAGGCGACGGGGGGGGTACGACACGACCCCGTAGGGCCCGTAGGGCCGCAGCGCGCTGCGGCCCTGCGCCCGACCCCGCCGCGGCCCCCGCGGTGACACGACGAGGCGCGGACGCGCGGACGCAATGATGCGACGACGCGCGGACGCAACCCAACGTGTCGCCATTCCGCCATCCGTCGGGACGCCCCTACGGCGTACCCACCACCCGTCCTCAGCTCGTCATGCTCCCCCATGCTTCCACCAACCGCCCATTCTCCGCGGGACGCCGTGGCGCCAGCCGCACCCAGGCCGGCAGGCCGAACGAGGCGCAGTCGCGCACCACACAGCCCTGCCGCAGCAGCGCCGCGCGTGTGGCCGCACCGTCGCCGGTGCGCACGAGCATGAAGGGCAGCGCCCCGCGCCAGACGCTGAGCCCGAGCTCGCTGAGCCCGGTGTACAGGGCGTCACTCGCCACCCAGAGCTGCGGCACGGTCGTTGGTAGAAAGGCCGCGTCGGCCAGGGCCGCCAGGCCCGCCGCCTGGGCGGCGCTGCTGACGCTCCAGGCCGGCTGGTAGGCGGCGACCTGCTCCACCAGCGCCGGCGCGGCCAGCAGATAGCCCAGGCGTAGTCCGGCCAGCGCGTAGCTCTTGGTCAGCGAATGGAGCCAGATCACGCCGACGGGGTCCGGCGCCGGATGCTCGGGGTGAGCCGGCCGGCGCAGGTCGAGGTACGAGCGGTCGACGACCAGCAGCCCGCCGTGGGCCGTGCAGCCCGCCGCCAACTCGGCGATCAACTGCGGCGACGCATCGATGCCGGTCGGATTGTTCGGCGCGCAGAGCCAGGTGAGCCGGGGCCGCGCGCTGGCGAGTGCAAGGTGCAGCAACTCGGCGTCGAGCGCAAAGCGGGCGCTCTCGTGGGCGCACACCTCCAGCAGCCGGGCGCCCGCCAGCCGGCTGGCATGAGCGTACTCACCGTAGCTCGGGCCGACGATGAGCGTCACGTCGCCCGGCTGCAGCAGGGCGCGGGCAAGCAGGTGGATCAGCTCGTTGGCGCCGTTGCCCGGCAGGATGGCCGTAGGCGCACAGTGGTGGCGCGCGGCGAGAGCCAGGCGCAGGGCGCGGCAGCTCCGGTCGGGGTAGGGCGCGGGGTCGAGAGCTGCGAGAGCCGCGCGCACGCCCGCCGGCGGGCCAAAGGGGTTGAGGTTGCTGCTGAAGTCCAGCAGGCGCGTGGCATCCAGCCCCAGGGCGGCCAGCTCGGCGTGATCAAGGGCGCCATGCGCTACCCGCTCGGTCGGCTCCATGCTGCCTCCAGCGTTTTCAGCTCCACGGCCAGGCCACAGACCACCAGGTAGACCGCGTCGGCCGCGGTGGCGACCTGCTGGTTCGCACGGCCCAGCAGGTCGCGGTAGACCCGACCGAGGGGATAGTCGGGCACGATGCCCATGCCGACCTCGTTGCTGACGACGATCAGGCGCAGGTCACGGCTGCGCACGGCTGCCACGATCGCAGCGATCTCCTGCTCGACCACCGGCTCGGGCTCCCGTTCGTTGGCCAGCAGCAGATTGCTGACCAGCAGCGCGAGGCAGTCGAGCAGCACCGTCGTGCCCGGCGCGAGGCCGTTGAGCAGTGCGGCAACGGCCAGTGGCTCCTCGCGGGTGCTCCAGGTCGACGGGCGGCGAGCCTGGTGCCAGGCGATGCGCTGGCGCATCTCGGCGTCGCGCGGCTCGGCGGTGGCCAGGTAGAGCACCGGCCCCCCCAGGTGGGCGACGTACTGCTCGGCGCGGGCGCTCTTGCCGCTGCGCGCCCCACCAGTGAAGAGGATGAGCGTGCTCATGTGCGGTCTGCCACACCCGCCTCAGCGAAGGTCGCCATTTCGTCCAGCAATTTGCAGGCTGACTGGCAGAGCGAGAGACCCAGGGCGGCACCGGTGCCCTCACCGAGGCGCATGCCCAGGTCGAACAGCGGCTCGAGATCAAGCCGGGCAAAGATCGCCTGGTGGCCCTGCTCGACCGAGCGATGAGCAGCGATCAGGTAGGGCTGCGCGGCGGGGGCCAGGCTGCAGGCGATCAGCGCAGCCGCGCCGGAGATGAAGCCATCGACCACGACTGGTACGCGCCGGGCGGCGGCGCCGAGCATCACCCCGGCCAGCCCGCCGATCTCGAAGCCACCGACCTTCGCCAGCACATCCAGCCCGTCGTGAGGCTCGGGCCGGTGCAAGGCCAGGGCGGCCTCGATCAGCGTGACCTTGCGCTGCAACCCGGCATCGTCCACGCCAGTGCCGCGCCCGGTCACCTCGGCCACGGGGCGGCCGGTGATGGCGGCGACGATCGCGCTGGAGGCGCTGGTGTTGCCGATGCCCATATCACCGGTGGCCAGGCAGTCCACGCCGTCGTCGATCAGCGCCCCGGCGACGGCAATGCCCGCTTCGAGCGCCGCCTGGGCCTGGGCGCGGCTCATCGCCGGCGCACGGGTGAAGTCGGCGGTGCCGGGGGCCAGTTTGCGCACAAGCAGGTCAGGGTGGGGCGGCAGGTCCAGCGCCACGCCCATATCGACCACCACCACTCTGGCGCCGACGTGGCGGGCCAGCACGTTGATCGCCGCGCCGCCGGCGAGGAAGTTCAACACCATCTGCGGCGTCACCTCGGTGGGGTAGGCGCTCACCCCCTGGCGGGCGATGCCGTGATCGGCGGCCATAACCACCACGGCGGGGGTGCTCAGGCGTGGCCGCGGCACGCCGGTGATCCCGGCGATCTGGATCGATAGCGCCTCCAGGCGCCCAAGGGCGCCCCGCGGCTTGGTCAGTTGCTCCTGGCGGGCGCGGGCCACCTCGATCGCGGCCTGGTCGAGCGGGCGGATCGCAGCGATGGTGTCGGTGAGCAGACTCATCAGGATTCCTTTCTGGCTAGCGTGACTAATACCAATTACCTGTGAACATCCGGCATTGTCACCCCGAGCAGAGCGAGGGGTCTTGCGCGACCCGCTCAGATTCCTCGCTGCGCTCG
>DAOUBZ010000403.1:0-3520 GCA_034432515.1 Chloroflexaceae bacterium
CGAGCGCAGCGAGGAATCTGAGCGGGTCGCGCAAGACCCCTCGCTCTGCTCGGGGTGACAATGCCGGATGTTCACAGGTAATTGGTATTAGACCATAGGATGCCAGATCGAAGCCGTGTAATACTTTTCAGGTGCCACATTCCCTGTCGGAACCTGGCGCCTGGCATAGACCGATACGCAGGTTCCATTGCGGAACGCCGAATGTACGGTGGCTGTTACTGGCCTGTACTTCAAGTTCTCTTTCCTTGTAAGGACGTTCCTACCCTCCTCTTGGCCAATACATCATCACCGCTACGCCCAGCAGCACCAGGGTCGCACCGATCAGGTCGAAGCGATCGGGCGCGGTCCCGTCCACCCGCCAGCCCCACAGGATGGAGAGCAGCACAAAGACGCCGCCGTAGGCCGCATAGACCCGGCTGAAATGGGCGGGCTGGAAGGTGGGGATAATCCCATACAGGACGAGCAGCACCGCGCCGAGCACGGCATACCAGGGGCTGCGGCCATCACGTAGCCAGATCCAGACGAGATACCCGCCGCCGATCTCGCAGAGACCGGCGGCCAGGAAGAACGCAAGCGAGCGGAGCAGCTCCATCAATACCCCATTGCCAGTATCAGAGCGGCGAATCTCGCTTACTATGATAGTGGCAATTCGGCGGCGATGATCGCGCGTGCTTCCGGGCTTCCCGTGATACGCAGGATGATGGCGGTTTCCCCAGGCAGCACGTCGACACCAGACGTCAGGAATGGACAGCAGCGCCGCTCGACCTCAACAAAGGCGGCGACGAGCGCGAAGGCGCCGGCGGGAAAGTGGAAGGCGTACCCGTCAGGCAATGCCTCGCTCGACACGCGAAGCTCGCGAAACAGTCGGGCGCTGGTCGCGTGGTGGGCCGCCCATTCCGCTGCTGAGAGCGCATGGGGGTTGCAGGCGATCGGGATTGGGGCGGCACTGTCGCTCATACTGCCTCCCCTGCTTCAACTAGATCGCGCGGTTCCCGCCCGGCCAGGAGCCCGCGCACATTGCCGAGACAGCAGCTGCCCTGTGGGTTGCGTATCGCGCAGGCACATCGCCCGTGCTTTGTTCCAGCCACAATCTCAGCCAGGATCGCGGCGCGCTGATCCGGATCGCTCTGCTGCAGCAGCCCGACCGGATAGCGAAAACAGTAGCAGACCAGCACGTCGTCCAGCGGCTCTTTCTGGAACACGCGCTCGCGAATCTGGTCACGGGTGATAGCTGGTGCATCCGCGGCGAAGTAGACCACCGGGCAATCCCGTGTTGCGCAGAACCAGTAGAGCGGCGCTGTGAGCGCCTGCAAACTGATCGCCACCTGGGCCTGAACCGTCACCAGTGAAACAGCGCGCCCGCGTCGGCCACAGCCGGGGCAGAGATGAGCGCGCGCCGCCTGCTCCTGCGGTGTCGCGACGCTACAGCAGTGTTCAGCCATCAGCATCCTCCCGACATTGAATCGCGACCGCTCCGCTGTCACGGTAGGCGGTCACGAGATAGCAGACGCATTGGCCGCTCGCGCCCTGATCCTGGGGACGGCGCTCGCCCTCACGCCGAAGGTGGCGCAAATCCTTGCGCAGCGCCAACAGATCGGCGATACGGCGATCAAGGGTCAAGAGCTGGGCGTCAAGGGCTGCCAGGACACGCTCGCACGGTGCATCGCTCCGGTCACGTGCGGCAAGCAGATCGCCGATATCGGTCAGGGAAAAGCCGAGGCTACGGGCGCTCGCGATGAAGCGCAGCCGGTCAAGCGCATCGGGGGCGTAGTCGCGATAGTTGTTGTCGCCTCGCGCCGGTGGCGTGAGTAATCCCACCGACTCGTAGTAACGGATCGTCCTGGCTGATACACCGCTCTGTTGGGCTAGATCGCGAATCTGCATCGATACACCTCCTTCGCTGCGGACGATCATACACCTTCCAGCCACTGGAAGGTCAAGCCTGCATCTGTCGCTCAAGGCGCTCTCGTCTGCCCTGCCCTGATCTTCCTCACCTCCTACCGATGCACCCCCACCTCCTTCGCCCTAGACTGGGTTCATCAGCATCCGCTGAGTTCATGGTCCACGGTGGAGGAGGTGGTGCCATCGCATATAGCCGATAGCCGATAGACCGATAGCCGATAGGGGCGCGTTCGACCGCAGGGCAGACCCGCTCCACTGGCGTACGCTGATCTCACTCGTCACTCGTCACGTATCACTCGGAAAGGAGGTTTGACCCACTATGTGGACGGGATTGCCCGATCTGAACGCGCTCCTGCTCCCAGTGCTGACCTGGGCGACCACGGCCGTGGCCACGATCGCCGCGATCATCCTGGTCTGGAGCATCTACGAGAACTGGACCCAGAACCCTGACCGCTTCTCCTGGTTCTCGGCCCTGTTCAAGGCCCTCGGTGTCGGTCTGGTGGCGGTCGTCGCCTTCAACGCGGCCACCATCATCGGTTTCTTCATCGGCGCCGCCGGCGGCGCGGCGCCCTAAGCGGAACGGAGGTCTGCGACGATGAGTCTGATCCACGAGGTTCCGACCGGCCTGCGCGTTCGCCCAACCGTCACCATCCGTCACATCCCCGGGCGAGCCATCCGGCTCCCTGCCCGTGCCGGCACCTTGCTGCTGGTGGCGGTGCTGATCTGGGGCGCACTCGCGAGCCTGACGCCAATCGCGTGGATCACGCTGGCCGGGATCGTCCTGGTCCCGGCCAGCCTCATCGCCGCGCTGGTTGAACTCACACCGCGCGGCCGCACGCCGCTGGCCTGGGTCTATGTCTTTGCGCGGCGCGCCCGGCGTCCGCGTCTCCTCATCGCCACCCGCACCGTGCTGGTGGCCGCCCGCACGCCGCGCCTGGGACCGCTCGTGCGCGGACGACGCTGAGTCCCGCCTGAGGTGCTGCGGTGGCTCGTCTGCGACAGACCGGCTCAGTGCAGGATTCACTTGGCGCGCTCACGATTGGCGATGGCTATCTGCTGCGCAGCGATCGCGTCGCCGTCGCCCTGATCGAGCTGACTCCCCCGGATCTCCGCCTCTACGATACCGACTCGCTCACGCGCCTGCTCGGGATGTACAGCGATGTGCTGCGGGCCTGCCCCGACCGCTGTAGCCTGGCGACCTTCGCGCTGCCGCTGACAATCACCCCGCTGATCCAGACGCTTGGCGGCGCGCAGCAGCGCGCCCCGGACTTTCAGAGCTATGCGATCCTGGGCGCACTGACCGACTGGCTCACCCACGCCTGGGCATCGCTGATGCACCTGCGCGCGGTGCGCTGGATCGTGACCGTGCCCTCAATCGCGCCGGAACTACCGCCGTCGGGTACCTGGGGCGAGCTCCTGCCGGCGGAGATTGTCGGCCAGACGACGCGGTTATCCGGCGATCCAGTTGAGGAGGCGCTGAGCCGTGCCCGGCGACTGCTCAGCCAGTTCGCCGCGTTGGGCATGGAGCCGCCGCCACGTCTGCTCCGCCCTGATGAGATCCGGGCGCTGCTGCGCGTGGCGCTCGACCCGGTGGCCGGCGAGAGTCAGCAGCAGCGCA
>DAOUBZ010000404.1:0-23065 GCA_034432515.1 Chloroflexaceae bacterium
GCCAGCCCGCACCCGGCAGCACTCCGGCCGGCCAGCCCGCAGCCGAGCCCACCGGCGATGCCACGGCGCAGCCCACGGAACCGCCGGGCGCCGCAGATGGTACGCTGCTCGGCACCAGCTGGCTGTTGACCGAGATCAATGGGGCGGCCCCGGTCGGCGAGCAGACGCCGACACTCGAGTTCGTCGAGCCGGGCCGCGTTGCCGGCACCGGCGGCTGCAACCGCTACTTCGGTGGCTACAGCCAGGACGGGACGACCGTGAGCTTCGGACAGATGGGCTCGACTATGATGGCCTGCCCGCAGGAGGGGGTGATGGAGCAGGAGATGGCCTTCCTCAATCTGCTCAGCCGCGTGACGAGCTTCAGCCTCGCCGACGACACCCTGACGCTGACCGCCGACGACGGCGCGACGCTGGTCTTCACCCGGGCGTAGGCGCAGGCCTCGGCCAGGTCGGGCCGGTCGTGGAGGAGCATCAGCGTGGCGAGCATGGTGGCGATGAGCCGCTCGTCGCCGCCGCCCACGGCGAAGACATCGCCCGTGCACACGCTGATGCTCCTCCCTGGCTTTTTCACCGCCGCGGGGCCGCCGCGGCCCCGCCGCGGGGTCAGGCCGAAGCATGCGCGCTGGGGGATGCGCGACCACGGGGCCGCCGGGTGGGCGCATGCTTCGGCCCTCCGGTCCGCCATCGCGGCATCCTGGCATCCCGCCATTGCGCTATCGCGTCCCCGCGCCGCCCCACCGCCCCGGGGCGGACGGCACCACCGTCGCACCCCGCGCCCCCATCGCCACCCCACCGCCCCCATCGCCGCCCCACCGCCCGGGTGGCGCACGATCGTTGTCGGCAGGGTCACGGTTGCGCGGGTTTCATGCAGAACACTGCGCCACACCCATCGCCTCCATGCCTCCTCGCCTCACGTCTTGCGCCTCTAGGCGAATCGCCCAGCGGACCTTACAAGAGTGTTATCACGTCGAGCCATACTGTCAGCCGAGGAACATTGACGGCGCCCCGGGCCTGGTTTATACTCGCCTCTGGCGTCCTGGGAGGGGACGCAGCTTTTATTTGTCCACACACGGAGCAGTTCATGCAAGCACCGGATACCGGCCCGCGCCGCTTCTCGTCCGTGCGTCTCTTTTTCACCGGCTTTGCGATGGGTATTGCCGACCTCATCCCCGGCGTCTCGGGCGGGACGATGGCCTTCATCCTCGGCGTCTACGAGACGCTGCTCGCGGCGATCAAGTCCTTCAACCTGCGGCTGCTCCAGTTGATCGGGCAGGGACGGCTGCGCGAGGCCTTCAACCAGATTCCCTGGGCCTTTCTCATCCCGCTCGGGATGGGCCTCGGCGTCGCGGTGCTCTCGATGGCGCGGGTGATGCGCTACCTGCTGGAGAACCAGCCGGTCTACCTGTTCGCCTTCTTCTTCGGGTTGATCGTGGCCTCGATCATCGCTGTGGGGATGACAGTGGAGTGGCGCCCGTCCACGGTGGCCGCGCTGGTGCTCGGCTCGCTAGGCGCCTACCTGCTCGTGGGGATGGTGCCGCTGGCCATGCCGCACGACCCGATCACGCTGTTTTTGAGCGGCGCGGTGGCGATCATGGCCATGATCCTGCCCGGCATCTCGGGCTCGTTCATTTTGCTCATCCTGGGGCAGTACGCCTATGTGCTCAATGCCGTCTCCGAGCTGAACCTGCTGGCGATCATCCCGGTGGCGCTGGGAGCGGTCGTCGGTCTGCTGGGCTTTGCGCGGCTGCTGAGCTGGCTGCTCAAGCACTACCACAGTGTGACGGTGGCGGTGTTGATCGGCTTCATGGTTGGCTCGCTGCGCAAGATCTGGCCGTGGAAGGAGGTCGTCGAGACGATGCTCGACCGCCACGGCAAGGTGGTACCGCTGCGCGAGCGCAACATCCTGCCCGACTTCGCCGCGCCCGAGTTCTGGGTGGCGCTGGCGCTGGCTATCCTCGGCTTCCTGGTGCTGAGCTTCGTCGACCACCTGCAGAGTGGGGCCAACCCGGTGTTCAGCCGCTTCGGGCGCGCCCGGCAGCGCGACGCCGGCCCGGTCGCCTCGCAGTGAGCCCTTTTGAGACGACTGATGGATCCCGCGGACCGCCGCCCGAAATTCTGCCCCCACTGTGGTGCGGCGCTGCCCCCCGGCGCGCCGCGCTTCGGTGTGGAGTGCGGCGCCCCGCTCGGTGCGGGCGCGCCGGAGGACGATCCGCCGGAGCCGTTGCTGCCGGCCACCGGGGCCACCGTGAAGCTGGCCAACGCCAGCGTCCCCCAGGAGGTGATCGGCGGCACGGTGCGGCTGCCGGCCTCAGGCGCGGTGCCCCCGGGCCTCTGGGAGCTGGACCGGGCGCCCGGTCCTGGCGACGTGGTCGCGATCTACCCGCCGCTGCGGGCGGTGCGCGGCGGCTGGAGCGGGCTGGTTGGGCGCGGCTGGCGGGCAAGCGGCAGCGAGGCCCACGGCACGGAGCAGATCTTCCACTTCACCGCGCCGGTGTACTGGTTCCCCGCACCGGGCTGCGGCGCGGGGCTGCGCCTGCATCTCGAGGTGGCTGCCCGCGCCCACAGCATGGAGGGCCGTGAGCGCCGCGGCTTCCGCTTCGGTCTGCGCCGCGATGGACCGATGCGCGTGGTGCGCGCCACCTGGCTTGATGGCGACGAGCGCCCGCTGGCCGACCGCCCGCTTCCCCAGATCCAGATCATGGCCCCGCCACGGATCCCCAGGGTCTCCGACCTCGACGAGGCGCCCGAACTGCTCGACGCCCGCTCGGCCAGTGAGTGGGCCACGGGCTCGCAGGCCCACGGCGCCTACCGGCTCTACCGCGACATGCTGATGCAGGAGCACACCCCGGCCGGCCGCGGGATCACGCTGGTGCCGCTGCGCGAGGGCCGTGAGGGTGGCCGCCCGTGGTGGCAGCGGCTGCTGCCAGGCAGTGTGCCACGCTACCGGGTGCGGATGGAGCGCCCGTTCAGCTGCGACCTGGAGCAGTGGCCGGACCAGCTCGCAGCCATCCGCGCCGAGGCACGCAGCCTCGGCCTCGACCTGGAGCCGGCCCAGGCCGCCGAGTGGTGGCTCGACCGCTACGGCCACGATGGGGTGATTTTCAGCCGCGCCCGCGCACGCTACGGCGTCGAGCGGGTGGTCATCGTCTTCCGCCGCGCCCAGCTGGCGCGGATCCAGGATTGACTCGGACAAGCTGTATAATGAGGGTATGGAACGGCTTACTATCCTGTTGCTGCTCGCCCTCACCCTGGCCGCCTGTGGCCGCGAAGCGGCCGCGCCCTCCCCGGCTAGCCTCGATCCCGGGCGCGCGATCATCGCCACCGAGAGCCGCTTGCTCGAACGGGGGAGCGACGCGCTCGCCAGTGGCGACATCGCACCCGACTTCAGCTACACCCTGCCCGATGGCACGACCAGGCGGCTGAGTGACCTGCGCGGCACGCCGGTGCTGCTCAATTTCTGGGCTTCCTGGTGCCTGCCCTGCGTCGAAGAGATGCCCGAGTTGCAGCGAGCCTACAGCAATGCCGCCGGCGACCTGGTTGTGCTGGCCGTCAATCGCAACGAACTGCCGGAGGCGATCGCCCGCTTCGCGCCGAAGGTTGACGTTACCTTCCCGCTGATCGCCAACGTCAACGGCGACATCGGCGACCGCTATGCGGTGACCAGTCTGCCCGTCACCTACTTCATCAACCGCGACGGCACGATCAACGCCCGCCACATCGGCGCGTTGAACGAACAGCTGCTCGCTGAACGGCTTGAGGCATTGCAATGAGCAACCCGACGCCCGACGAGGTTGTCCGGATCGCCCAGCAGCGCATCGGCGAGCGCCGGGCCACCGAGGCCGTGGTCCAGGTACGGCGCGAGCGCCCCTGGCGCTGGTTCTTCGTGGCGCTGTCCGCCGTGCTGCTGGCGGCGCTGCTCTTCTGGCCCGGCGCGCCGCTGGAGTGGAAGATGTACGCGGTGGTCCACGGGGTGTGCGCCCAGCAACACAACATCTTCCTCGGCGACCTGCAGTTCCCGCTCTGCGCGCGCAACAGCGGCATCTACCTGAGCTTCCTGCTCACGACGCTCTACCTCTACGCCATGGGCCGCGGGCGCGCAGGCGGCCTGCCACCCTGGTCGATCGTGGCCACCCTGGTGCTCTTTGTGGCCATCATGGCCGTCGATGGCTTCAACTCACTGTTTGTGGACCTTGGGCAGCCGCACCTCTACCCGCCCGACAACTTGCTGCGCACCCTGACCGGCATGGGCATGGGCATCGCGATTGCCGTCATTCTGCACATCGTGCTGGTGAAAACGCTGCGCAAAGACGTGGACGACCTGCAGCCGGTGCTCAGGAACTGGTGGGAGTTGCTCGGGATCATGGGCCTCAACCTGCTGGTCCTGGCCGCAATCTACGGCAACTTGAGCTTCATGTTCTGGCCGCTGGCCTTCCTGGCCTTCTTCGGGATCACCGGGGTCCTGTACCTGGTCGCGCTGCTGCTCACCAGCCTGGTGATGGGCTACGAGGGTGCGGTGACGAACCTGCGCCAGCTCGCCCGCCCCGCGGTGGTGGCGATCGTGCCGACGCTGATCATCCTGGGCAGCATGTCATGGCTGCGCTTCTGGCTCGAGGGGATGGGACTGGTACTCTGAGGGCGCGGCCCTGCCGCATGGCGCCAGCCTAGATGTAGTACATCACCGAGCCGGAGCGCTGACGCTTGCGCTGGCAGAGATCATCGAGCGTGGTCTCGGCGAGCAGCCGCTCGATGCGTTCGCGCACCTCGGCCCAGACCTCGTCGATCAGCGCGTGATCCTCGGGCACGGCGGGTGTACTCGTCTCGCGGCCTGGTTCGTCGGGGAGCAGTGGTCCTTCGAGCACGGTGAGCACCTCGCGCAGCGTGATCGTCTCCGGGGCGCGGGCAAGCATATGCCCGCCCTGGGGGCCGCGCAGGCTGTCGATCAGGCCGGCGCGGCGCATGGTGATCAGCAACTGGTTGAGATAGTTGACCGGGATGCCCTGGCGCGTGGCGATGTCGTCACTCTGGATCGGCCCTTCGCCGTAGCGCTGGGCCAGGTCAAACAGAGCTCGCAGACCGTAGTCGCCCTTGCTGGAGATGCGCATCGTTTCGTCGCAATGTAGAGTAAACTACTCAAGAAACCAGGCGTATCGTACCATCAGGGCGCGGTGCTGTCAACGTCTGCCTGCGGTGGTGGGGAGCGGGGCGGCCGGGCCACCCCACGAAATGATACGCCGGAGGTAGTGGCGGCGGCGGCGCCACTACCTCCGGCGTATGCGGGCTACGGGCGTACGAACAGCCGGTCAATCGCCTCGGCGAGTTGGCGCAGGTTGGTGACCTCGTGCATCGCGTCGCACATCGGCGCATACTTATAGATGTCGCTGCTGAGCGAGCCGGGGTCGTAGACGCCCCACTTGTCGCGTTCCTCGGTGGCAAACCAGACCACCCGGCGGGCGCGGCGGCAGATCTGGCTGAAGGCCGCCAGGCCGGGATCGTTCTCGTTGTTACGCGCATCGCCGAGGATGATCACGGTGGTGCGGTGATCGATGACGCTCAGATGGTCGCGCACAAACTCGTCCAGGGCGCTGCCGAGGTCGGTGCTGTAGCTGCGGGTCGGGCGGATCTGCTCCAGCACGCGCTCGATCGCCACCTCCGGGCGTGACTCGGCAAAGTACATGGTCATATCGTAGAGCCGGTCGATGAAGGCAAAGGAGCGTGTGCGGCTGAGCTGGTCGTGGAGCGAGTAGATCATCAGCAGCATGAAGGTCATCACATGCTGGGTCGAGACGCTGCGGTCGCAGAAGACCACCAGTTTGGGTTTGAGGTGGCGCTTGCGATGGCGCACGACCATAGGCACCCCACCGAAGCGCTGGTTGGTGCGGATGGTGTTCTTGGCATCGAGCGTGCCGGTCTTGCCGCGGCGCTGGCGCAGGGCAAGGCGGGTGCGCAGCCGGGCGGCCAGGCGGTTGACGACCTTGCGCATATCGTCGGCATCGCGCTCGTCGAGGCGGTCGAAGGGGCGGTCGAGCAACTCGGCCTCTGAGCGCTGGCGCGGGCGCGCGCGGCCTTCGCCGCGGGCCATGTCGGCCATCTGCCGGGCGACCTCCTGGCCGATCTGCTCGGCCAGGGCCTGCTGGTTCGCGCGCGCGGCCTGCTCGATGGCGCGCAAGGCCTCGGCAGACATGCCCTGCTGGCGCAGTTGCTCGAGCAGCTCGCGCAGGGCCTGGTCGAGCTTGTTGAACTGGAGCTCGCGCAGGGCCTGGCGGGTCATCCAATCGCGGTAGCGCTGGTTGGTCATACTCGGCGGCGCGATCTGGCCGAGGATGCCGCGCATCTCCTGGCCGGACAGCGGCTGGCCGGTCATCATCGCGCGGAAGAGCTGGGCGAGCTGTGATGGGCTGAGCTGGGCGAGCAGCTGCTGGAGTTGTTGCATCAGCTGCTCACGCTGCTCGTCGGAGAGTTGACCGCCGCCGGGCTGCTGCAGCGGTGGCGGGGCATCCTTGCCGAAGTAGAGCGGGAAGAGCTCGCGGTAGGTCGCGAAGTCCTTCACGTCTTTAATCAGGCTGGCCTGCAACGCCAGGCGGAAGAGCTCGCGGTCGGTGATGCCGGCCTGCTCGATGGCGCGCATGGCATCAGCCGTCTCGGCGAGGCTGATCCGCACGCCGGCGGCGCGCAGGGCGGCGATGAATTCGGTGATGCGGCGATCCACACGTTTCCCCATCGCGGCGGCAACGACAGCCTGGCGGGCCGTCGCTACCCGCCGGGCTAATTATTCCACTCGCCGCCACGATAGCCGCCGCGGGGCCGGTCGGGCCGGTCGGGCCGCTCGGGGCGCTCGGCGCCGCCCTGGAGCGCGCGACGGGCGCGCTGGATGTCGCTCTCGTACTTGAGCAGCACGCTGAGCGTATTGTCGAGCGTGGCCTGGTCGAGTTGCTTGCTGTTGAGCTCCAGCAGCGCGCGCGCCCAGTCGAGCGTCTCACTCACGCTGGGGTGCTTCTTCAGGTCCATGCCGCGCAGGCGCTGCACCAGTTCGACCGCCTGGCGGGCCAGGCGCGGGGCCAGGCCGGGGACCTTGAGTTGCACCACGCGCAGCTCATTCTCGAGGTCGGGGTAGTCGATGTGGATGTAGAGGCAGCGCCGCTTGAGCGCCTCGCTCAGCTCACGGGTATTGTTGGAGGTGAGCAGCACGGTAGGCATGTGGCGCGCCTTGATCGTGCCCAGTTCGGGGACCGAGACCTGGAAGTCGCTGAGCACCTCGAGCAGAAAGGCCTCGAACTCGGCGTCGGCGCGGTCGATCTCATCGATCAGCAGCACCACGGGCTGCTCGCTGGTGAGCGCTCGCAGCAGCGGGCGCGGCAGCAGAAAGCGCTCGGAGAAGAAAACATCCTCCTCGCTGGCGAGCCGATCGGCGGCCTCACGCAGCGTCCGCGCGTCGCCCAGCAGGTCGCTGAGTTTTTCGCGGAGCAGCTGGGTATAGAGCAGCTGCTTGGCGTACTCCCACTCGTAGAGGGCCTTGGTCTCATCGAGGCCCTCGTAGCACTGCAGGCGGATCAGCTCGCGGCCGGTAGCGCCGGCCCAACTCTTGGCCAGTTCGGTCTTGCCGACGCCGGCGGGGCCCTCGGCGAGCAGCGGCTTGCCGAGCCGGTCGGCGAGGAACATCGCGGTGGCGATCTCGTCGGAGGCAATATACTGCTGGGTCGCCAGGCGGTCGCGCACGTCGCTGATAGAGGTGAGCATGCTCAACGATGCCTTTCTGTCGAACCGATTCGGACGCCGGGCACCGGCGCCGGGCTGGGGTCAGCTTGAGGAGCACAAGGGGATCTGAGTAGCATTATAGCATGGCGCCCGCGGCGGCGCCGGAGTTGTGACCTGGAAAAACGGGTGGTATAGTGACCAGCTATGAGCAGCCCTCGCTACCGCGCCATTCTGTTCGATCTCGACGGGACGCTGACCGACCCGTACCTCGGCATCACCCGCACCTTCATCCACGCCCTCGGGCAACTGGGCGTGCATCCGCCCGACGAGGCGACCCTGCGCACCTGGATCGGCCCGCCGCTCCAGGACAGCTTCCGCGCCTACCTGGGCGATGAAGCACTGGCCCGGCAGGGTGTGGCCGCCTATCGCGCGCGCTACGGCGCAATCGGCATGTACGAAAACCGGGTCTACAGCGGCATCCCCGAGCTGCTGGGCGAGCTGCGGGCAGCCGGGAGCCGGCTGCTGCTCGCCACCTCCAAGCTGCACAGCGTGGCCCAGGCCATCCTCGAGCACTTCGAGCTGGCGCCCTACTTCGACGCGACCTACGGCGCCTCGCTCGATGCCAGCCTGAGCGCCAAGGCCGACATCATCGCCGCGGCGCTTGACCAGCTCGCGCCAGGCGAGCGGCAGGCCTGCGTAATGGTCGGCGATACCGCCTATGACGTCGCCGGGGCCCGGGCCCACGGCCTGCCCTGCATCGCAGTGAGCTACGGCTATGGGACAGCCGAGTCGCTCGCGGCCGCCGGGCCTGACGCCATCGCCCGGAGCGTCGCGGAGCTGCGCGAGTTGCTGCTCGGCGGGCCAAACGGCACCGCATTCTGAAACGTTCGTTCATCGCCAATGTCACGCTTGCCAACCATCGACGAGTATCCCGAGTGCTACCGCTTCCGCTTCTGCCCACGCTGCGCAACACCGCTGGCGATTGTGGAACTGCATGCGTTGCGCCGGCAGCGCTGCCCGGCCTGTGGCTGGATCCACTACCCACAGCCGAACATCGCGGCCACGGTGGTGATCCTGCACCAGGGTGGGGTGGTGTTGGTGCAGCGCGATATCGAGCCCGACCGGGGGATCTGGCACCTGCCGATCGGCCACGTGGAGTACGGCGAGGACCCGGCGGACGCGGCCGTGCGCGAGGGTGAGGAGGAGACCGGGCTGCGCCTCGCCGCGCCGCGCTTTCTCACCTACACCCACAGCCCTTCCTACGGCGACCCGCTGCTCTACTACCTGGTGTTCAGCTTCGTGAGCGAGAGCATCGGCGGCACGCTGACCGGCAGCCAGGAAGGGCGCAACACCCGGGTCGTCCCGCTCGCCGAATTGCCACCACTGAAGTGGACCAGCCAGCAGGCCGCCGTGGCGGTGCTGCGTGCCGCTGCCGACGATGGCGTTTCTTGAGCTAGAGCAGATCACCAAGACCTATGGCGAACTCCGGGTGCTACGCGGGGTGAGCCTGAGCGTGGAAGCCGGGGCGGTGGCGGCGCTGCTCGGCCCCTCGGGCTGCGGCAAGACGACCCTGCTACGCATCGTGGCCGGGCTGGAGCCGGCCGACTCCGGCAGCGTTCGGGTGGCGGGCGAATGTGTGGATCAGCTGGCGCCGCACCTGCGCGGCTTCGGTCTGATGTTCCAGGACTATGCGCTCTTCCCGCACCTGGATGTGGCCGGCAATGTGGCCTTTGGGCTACGCATGCAGAAGCTGGGCCGTGAGGAGCGTGCCGCCCGTGTGCACGAACTGCTCGAACTGGTGGGCCTGCGAGGCTACGGCCCACGCCGCGTCTACGAGCTATCGGGCGGCGAGCGGCAGCGGGTGGCCCTGGCCCGCGCCCTGGCCCCGCGCCCGCGCCTGCTGATGCTCGACGAGCCACTGGCAGCCCTCGACCGGACACTGCGCGAGCGGCTCCAGGAGGAGTTGCGGGCCATCCTGCGCGCCGTGGGCGTCACCGCGCTCTATGTCACCCACGACCAGGAGGAGGCCTTCGCCCTGGCCGACGTGGTGGCGCTGCTCAACGCGGGGCGCCTCGAGCAGATCGGGCCACCGGAGACGATCTATCGCCAGCCGGCCAGCGTCTGGGCGGCCCGCTTCCTGGGGCTGGGCAACATCGTCGCAGGGGTGGTACAGGCCGACGGGCGCGTGGCGACAGCACTGGGTGTCCTGGCTTGCCGCCTGGCAGCCGGCCTACGCCCGGGCGCGGCGGCCGCCGTGGTGATCTACCCCGACGCGGCGCAGCCAGCAGACACCGCGACGGGCACTGTCGTCACGGGCACGCTCAGCGAGAGCCAGTTTCGTGGCCGGGTCTATCGGGTGGGGCTGCAGCACCCCGGCGGGGTCGCGCTGAGCTTTGAGCTGGACACGCCACCAGGAGCGCCGGGGAGCACCCTCGCGCTCCGCCTCGACCCGGCCGGGGTCTACGCGCTGCCGGCAGAGATAGCCGATAGCCGCCTGCCCAGCCCCGCGACAAGCTCGGGAGCCGCGAAGTTGAAGGGATAGCCGACGGTTGGTCAGGGGGCCTGATGCCGCGCACACGGCCCTACCACGCCCGGCGGAGATGTGGTATCATGGCCGCATCCATGACGCGCCGCGTCTTACCGTCTCCCTATCGCCACGGTCAAGGAGGACCCGATGCAGGACCAGTTGAAGCGTGTCGCCGTGATCGGCGCCGGCACGATGGGCGCCGCCATCGCCGGTCTGGTCGCCGGCGCGGGCCTGCCCGTACTGCTGCTGGATGTACCGCCAGACAAACTCACCCCGGAGGAGGAGGCGAAGGGGCTGACGTTGCAGCACCCCGCCGTTCGCAATCGGATTGTGCAGGGCGGCTACGACCGCATGCGCAAGGCCCGGCCGTCGAATCTGTACAACGAGCGTAGCGCCGAGCTGATCAGCCTGGGCAACACCGAGGACGACTTCGCGAAGCTTGCCGAGTGCGACTGGATCGTCGAGGCGATCATTGAGCAACTCGGCCCCAAACAGGCGCTCATGGAGCGCCTGGAGGCCGTGCGCAAGCCGGGCGCGATCGTCACTACCAACACCTCGGGCATCCCGATCGCCCTGATCGCCGAGGGTCGCAGCGCCGAGTTCAAACGGCACTTCTTCGGCACCCACTTCTTTAACCCGCCGCGCTACCTCAAGCTGCTCGAGCTCATCCCCGGTGACGATGCCGACCCCGAGGTTGTGGCCGCCTTCCGCCGCTTCGCCGAGGACCGCCTGGGCAAGGGCGTGGTGATCTGCAAGGATCGGCCGAACTTCATCGGTAACCGCATCATCGCCTTTGCCGCGATGAGCGACCTGCACTTCATCGAATCGCAGGGCTACACCGTCGAGGAGGTTGATGCGCTCACCGGTCCGCTGATCGGGCGCCCTAACACTGCCACCTTCCGTCTGCTCGACGTGGTCGGCCTCGATATTATGGCCCACGTGGCCAACAATCTCTACCCGGCCGTCCCCGACGACGAGAGCCGCGAGACGCTCAAGGCCACTGACCTGCTCGACCGCATGGTCGCCGCCGGCAAGCTCGGCCGTAAGGCCGGCCAGGGCTTCTACAAAGAGGTCAAGGCCAACGGCAAACGCGAGTTCTGGCCGCTGGACCTGAAGAGCCTCGACTATGTGGCGCCCACCGGCACGGCGACGGTCGACGCCTTCATCACGGAGGCGAAGGCGATCAAGGCGCTGCCCGAGCGGCTGCGCTTCATGATCGCGCGCAGCGCTGAACGGCCCGACGACCGCGCGGCCGCCCTGGTGGTCCAGACCGTTCTGCCCATGCTCGGCTACGCGGCGCGCCGGCTCCCCGAGATCGCCGACAGCGTCGCCGACGTGGACAATGCGATGCGCTGGGGCTTTGCCCACGAGCTTGGCCCGTTCCAGATCTGGGACGCCCTGGGCGTCGCCGCGACCGCCGACCTGATGCAGAGCCGCGGTATCACGCTGCCCGCCTGGGTCGAGCAACTGGTGGCGAAGGGCGACGCGCGCTTCTACAAGGACGGCGCTGCCTACAACGTGGCCACTGGCCGCCACGAGCCGATCGTGCGCGACCCACGGGAGATCGACCTGGCCGCGCTCAAGGAGGCCGGCAAGGAGGTCGCCGGCAACAATGACGCCAGCCTGATCGACCTCGGCGACGGCGTGCTCTGCTTCGAGATCCACTCCAAGGCCAATGTCATCAGCGGCTCGGTGCTCGAGATGCTGCTTACCGCGCTCGCCGAGCTGAAGGATCCGCGCTGGGTCGGCATGGTGATCGGCAACCAGGGCCCGCGCTTCTCCGCTGGCGCCGATGTCTCGAGCCTGGGTGCGGCTGCCCAGGTCGGCGACTGGGAGTCGGTCGATGAGTTGCTGCACCTCGGCCAGAACCTGATGCTCGACCTGCGCTACTCGGCCAAGCCGGTGGTCACCGCGCCCTTCGGCCAGACGCTGGGCGGCGGGGCCGAGCTGTCGATGCACAGTGCCGTTACCGTGGCCGCCGCCGAGACCTACATTGGCCTGGTCGAGTTCGGCGTCGGGATCATCCCGGCCTGGGGCGGCTGCAAGGAGTTGAACGCGCGTCTGATCGGCGAGGCCGCGCGCAACGGCGCCGACCCGCTCAAGGCCCTCCAGCAGGCCTTCGAGACCATCGCGCTGGCCAAAGTCGCGACCAGTGCCCACGAGGCCCGCGACATGAGCTTCCTGCGCCCGGGCGACCGGATCATCTTCAACCAGGACTACCTGATCGGCGAGGCCAAGCGCGAGGTGCTGCGCCTGGCGTCCAGTGGCTACGAGCCGCCCGCCCGCGAGAAGCGCTGCTACGCCCTCGGGCGCGAGGGGCTCGCCGCGGCGCGGATCGCCATCTACCAGATGGTGCAGGGCGGCTATGCCACCGAGTACGAGGGCTTTATGGCCGACAAGCTGGCCTACGTGCTCTGCGGCGGCGATCTGAGCAGCCCGCAATTCGTCGACGAGTGGTACATCCTGGACATGGAGCGGGCCGTGCTGATCGAACTGGCCAAGCAGCCGAAGACCCAGGAGCGGGCGCTGCATCTGCTCAAGACCGGCAAGCCGCTGCGGAACTAGCGGGTCAGGTGGGCAAGACGGCGCCATTGGCCCTCACCTCCCTCCCCCCCCACCCGCGCGCGGGAGTGGGGGGACCAGAGGGATGCGCGGGGGCGTCCGAATGAGGGTCACGCAAGCTGCAACGATTTCCCTGAGGAGTAATACACCCATGCGAGAAGCAGTCATCGTAAGCGCGGCGCGCACGGCCGTGGGCAAGGCCCCGCGGGGGACGCTGCGCACCGTGCGCCCCGACGACCTGGGGGCCATCGTCGTCAAGGCCGCGATCGAGCGGGCGCCGGGGCTCGACCCGGCCGAGGTCGAGGATGTGATCATGGGCTGCGCCATGCCCGAGGAACCGCAGGGCATGAACCTGGGCCGCATCGTCGCCCAGCGCGCCGGCCTGCCCGACAGCGTCTGCGGCATCACCGTCAATCGCTTCTGCGCCTCGGGCCTGCAGACGATCGCCATGGCCGCCCAGCAGATCATGACTGGCCAGTTCGACGTGGTGGTTGCGGGCGGCGCCGAGAGCATGAGCATGGTGCCGATGGGCGGCAACGATTTCTCGCCCAACCCCTACCTGGCTGAGCACGACCCTGCCGTCTACATCGGCATGGGCCTCACCGCTGAGAACGTTGCGCGCGAGTTCAAGATCAGCCGCGAGGACCAGGACGCCTTCGCCCTGAGTTCGCACCAGAAGGCGCTGCGCGCCCAGCAGGAGGGTCGCTTCGCGCCGGGCATCGTGCCGGTCGAGGTGGAGCTTGTGGAACTCGATGCCGAGGGCAAGCTGACGACAAAGCGCTTCAGCTTCGATAAGGACGAGGGCCCGCGGGCCGACACGTCGGCGGCGGCCCTGGCGAAGCTCAAGCCCGTCTTCCACATCAGTGGCAGCGTCACCGCCGGCAACAGCTCGCAGACCAGTGACGGGGCGGCTGCGGTCGTGGTGATGAGCCGCGAGAAGGCCGAGGCGCTCGGGCTCAAGCCGCGCGCGCGCTTCCTGAGCTTCGCGGTGGGCGGCGTGGCCCCCGAGGTGATGGGCATCGGCCCGGTGGTGGCCGTGCCGAAGGCGCTGAAGCTGGCCGGGCTTAACCTCAGCGACATTGACCTGATCGAGCTGAACGAAGCCTTCGCCGCCCAGGCCCTGGCGGTGATCCGCGAACTGGGCATGGATATGGAGAAGGTCAACGTCAACGGCGGCGCGATCGCGCTTGGCCACCCGCTGGGCTGCACGGGGGCCAAACTGACCGTGCAGATCCTCGACGAACTGGAGCAGCGCGGCGGGCGCTACGGCCTGGTTACGATGTGCATCGGCGGTGGCATGGGCGCGGCGGGCATCTTCGAGCGCCTCACGTAGCGCCGGACGGTCATCGGAGGAATAGAATCTGCCCCCCGGACCGCGCGGGTTTATCAAACTCGTGCGGTCCGGGGGGCAGATGCGTCACCGGGCTCAGTCAAGGGTGACGACAATCTGCCCCTGCTCGATCTGCACCCCGCGCACCGTACGCCCGGCGCCGGCGGACTTGACGGGTTAGAGGACAAAACGGCCTGCTGGTGCGTCGGGGAGATCTGGCCACCAGCAGGCCCTGTTGTGTCACTTCTGTGACACTCACTTCAACCCTGGTGGCGCATACTGAGCATGTATCGAAGAGGCGTGAGCCGTGCGATCGGCTCGCTCGTCGCCGTACGGAGCTCTGTATGCCTTACCGCACGATCCTTCCCATCACGCTGATCGCCCTGGCTGCGCTGCTTACAGGCTGTGGGGCCGCCCCGGCAGCGCCCGAGCCCACTACAACGGTCGCGGCAATACTACTCACTACGCCCACCACTGCTGCCACCGCACACACCGCTGCCAGCCTCGATACTGCCACGGCAGACGCCAGTCCTGAGGCGGACACAGCCGCGTCCACAGCTGCTCCGGTGGCCCGTGACCCCAACACAACCTTTCTTGTACGTGGGGCGACGCTGCAATCCATGCTCTTCACCGTTATAGACGACACACTCCGGCAGGAATGGCCCGCCCCGCAGACACTCTTGCAGATCACGCGCTGGGAGGCCCCCGATCGTGCACTAGAGGCAGTGGATGGACGAGGGGCCGTGCGTGTGGATCAAGCTGGCCAGCTCGCCTATACCTGGGGCGCAACAGGGCCGAGCATCGACATCAGCGGCAAGACCGACCCGTTCCTGTTCCGGCCTGATGGCGCCGAAATTGTCTACGAGCGGGACGGTGACATCTACTCCAAGGCGGCCAAACCCGACTCCCCAGAGGTACGCTGGACCAACGGGCAGAGCTTCAGCGCCGTTACCGGCTGGGTGGACGCCGACACTGTAACTGCGCAGTACCCGGATCGGCTGGGCAGCAACGGCTTCATCGTTCGCCGCGACGGCCAGGTGATCGACATTGGCGACTTCCTGCTGCGCCCGTACCGGCCCAATCGGCAACAGGCCCCCAGCGGCCTGATGGTGGATCCACGCGGACTGGTGCGCTTTGTGGCCCGGGGCGACGGGAGCTTCTATACGGTTGGAGCCGGGGGGCTGACACAGGTGGGCGATGCAACTGCTGGCAGCAATGCCGTCGCGACCGGTCTGACATATCTGACATGGACCGGCGATGCCCAGGCGCTGATTTTCATCAACGAGGATGGGACAGCACCGCCTCAGTTGCTGGCCTTGAGCAACGATGGGCTCCGCCCGGTCGCTGCCGAGCTACAGCTCCCGCGGGGTGGCCCGCAAGCCTGGACGGCTGTCCCGGGAAGCAACCAGATCGCCATGGTCGCACAGGGTCCAGCCGGTGAGGGAATCTATCTGATCGACGTGGATCGCGAGACCGTCAAGCTGATCGGCCGTCTCGCGGCGGCGCGGCTGATCGGCATTAATGCACGCTGGCTGGCAGCAGTGATCGATGATGGGTCGACTTCCGGCAGCTACGCACTTAGATTGGACGGCGGCGAGCCGCGGCTGTTGACGGACGCGCCGATTGAGGGTGCCTTCGGCGGGCCAGACGGCCAACTCTGGCTCATCGGCGCTCAAAAGCTCTGGCGCTTCGACCCCACCGGCAACGGCCAGGCCACCGTCATTTCTGGTGGCGAGCAACTGGCCGCATATGCCGGCGCAGAGTTGCTGTGGTCGCCGATACGGGTCGAGCCACTACCACAGGCCCTCGTCGGCCAGGAGATTGCTCCTACGTCAACCCCGGCCCCACTTACCGCCGTCGATACGCCCAACGAGCAGCTGTTTGTCACCGCACCCGGCACCAGTGGCTCGGTCGTGGTCTGGGCTGAGCCCAGTACCCGCAGCCGTGAGACGTTGCGTCTGCCTGCCGGCATCGAGGTGCTATGCGCGGGCTTTGTCGAAGGCGAGGCAGTGGACGGTTCCACTCGCTGGGCCTCCTGCCCGGACATGGGCGGGTACATCATCGCGGCGCAGCTCACACCGTCTGACTCAGAGATTTTGGACTCGCCGAACAACTACCCGGCCCTGGTGACCACGCTCCGTAGCTGGCAGTTCAACGGTGGGCTTGAAGGGGCTATCCGCGACTTCTGCATTCGCGGCGGCGATGTAGCGCTAGTTCGGATCGCTCCGACAGTGGACTCGACGGCCACCCTGGTGATCCTGGAGCTGAACGGTGGCCTCTGGGAAGTGGCCCACAGCGGTCCGTACCAGGGGGGGAACACCCGCTGGGACGCCGCAAGAACGGCCTGCCGCTGGCGTTAGGCCGTAACACTCCGCGGGCTCCTGCCGCATGACGTACCCTCAACCCGCCGGTAGGTGTTAGGGCGAGATGGTGCGAGGCTCAGTACGAGATGATCACCCGCGTGCCCACGTCGGCCCACTCGTAGAGCCACTGGGCGTCGTCGATGCGCAGATTGATGCAACCGTGGGACGGGCGCGCCCCGGTGCCGTGGCTGTTGTGCCAGTAGGTGCCGTGCAGCGCCACGCCGCCCACCACGTACTGGACCCAGGGGATGTTTGGCACATCCCAGCACTCGCCACCCATGCAGCCGGTCATCGTCTGCATATCGTACTTCGCGTAAATGGCATAGTCACCGACGGGGGTGTTGAAGCCGTCGCGCCCGGTGGCCACCGGCGCGCGAAAGACGAGCAGGTCGCCTTCATAGGCGCTGAGCCACTGTTCGCTCAGATTGACCTCGATCCGGCGCTCCCAGATCGCCGGGTCCCAGGTGAGGGCGCCCGTCAGCTGCGGCACGGGCGCGATGTCGAGGCCGCGGAGTTGGGCAAGCTGGCGCCCCAGGTCGGCGACCTGCACCTCGAAGAGGCTGTTGAGGTTGAAGCCGTTGGCCGCCTGCATCATCTGGAAGAAGGGCGCCAGGTCCTCGGGGTAGTAGACGAACTTGGCACGCTCGAAGTACTGGACGGTGCGGCCGCCCTCGTCGACCGCCTCGCTGAGCGGGTAGCCGAAGATGCGCAGCTCGCCGCGGCGCTCCCACACGCGGCGAAACTCACCCCAGAGGCTGTGGCTGGTCTCCGGGAAGTAGCGGGCGCCATTTTGCGGATCGTCAATCCCGCCGGGCATGCCCTGCACTTCGAGGATTTCGCGGCCCAGCAACCCGAGTTGCACCTGATCGGGCGTGCCGGCGTGCTCGGGGCTGTACTCAAAGCGCGCGCGCTCGAAGTACTGGACGATGCGCCCCTGCTCGACGAACTCCTCGGTGAGCGGGTAGCCGAAGACGTGGAGCTGGCCGTTGGCGCGCCAGAAGTCGAGGAAGCCGCTGCGATTGCTGAGATGGTGCCCGGTCTCGGGGAAGTAGATGGTCTGCAGCAGCGGCAACTGCGCCGGGTCGACGCTACTGAGTTGCTGGGCAACGGCGGCGCGGAGGCTGGCTTCGCGAGCCTGGGCGGCAACAACGGCGGCGCGGGCCTCGCGGTAGCTCACGGGCGCGGCAAAGTCGGCGGCGGGGTGGCGCGCCGCAACGGTGCGGGCCCAGCCGGCACCCACGGCCACGGTCAGCACGATCAGCGCCAGGGTGAGCACGGCGGTCAGACGACGGATACGCATATACAGACCTCGAACATATGATCTACAAACAACTTTACAGTTGTAGATGTCTACACAGGAGATTTTTTTCATTATATACAAGAAGAACGCTGAATCATAGGGTGTCTTGCGGCGATTCGTTGTAATGACAAAATCTGAGAGCCGAACACCCGGGGTGAGGAGCTTGCCCCAAAGCGGATGCACCACTGAGCGGAACACGAGCGTCACTGAACATGTTATAATCAGCCCATCAGCAACGGTTCTCGATTCGGACGGGCGCGAGCCCGCACCGCACCGCCAGGAGGCCCACCCATGGAGCGTAAGATCCGTGTGCTTGTCGCCAAGCCCGGCCTCGACGGCCACGACCGCGGCGCGAAGGTGATCGCCCGCGCCCTGCGCGACGCCGGCATGGAGGTGATCTACACCGGCCTGCAGCAGACGCCGCAGATGATCGTCGAGGCGGCCCTGCAGGAGGACGTCGATGTGATCGGGCTCTCGATCCTCTCCGGCGCCCACATGACCCTGCTGCCCAGGGTGATGCAGCTGCTCAAGGAGCAGCAGATGGACGATGTGCTGGTGGTGGCCGGCGGCATCATCTCCGACGCCGACGCAGCCATGCTCAAGGCGCAGCACGGCATCGCCGAGGTCTTCGGACCGGGCGCCTCAACCCAGGACATCATCAAATTCATCCAGGAGAACGCGGCGGTTGCACGGGATTGATCGGGTTCGACCGTATTCAGCAGGACTCGTGTGAACAGTCAAGAGCTTATTGCGCGGCTGCGCGGGGGTGAGCGGCGGGCGCTGGCCCGGGCGATTTCGATCGTGGAAACGGGCGGCCCCGCTGCCCGTGAGTTGCTGGCCGCCGCCTACCCCTACACCGGCAGCACCCACGTGGTCGGCATCACCGGGCCGCCCGGCGCCGGCAAGAGCACGCTGGTCACCGCACTGGCCCAGGAGTGGCGCAGCCGCGGGGCCACGGTGGGCATTGTGGCAGTCGACCCGACCTCGCCCTTCACCGGGGGCGCAGTGCTTGGCGACCGCATCCGTATGCAGGCCCTCGGCGGCGATCCGGGGGTCTTCATCCGCTCGATGGCCAGCCGTGGCCGGCTCGGTGGGCTCGCGCGGGCCACTGCCGACGCGGTGGCCATGCTCGATGCCGCCGGCTTTGAGGTGGTGCTGATCGAGACGGTCGGTGCCGGCCAGGGCGAGGTGGACATCGCCCGCACTGCCCATACCACCCTGGTGGTTGAGGTGCCGGGTATGGGCGATGACGTGCAAAGTATCAAGGCCGGTGTGCTGGAGATCGCTGATGTCTTCGTGGTGAACAAGGCCGACCGCGAGGGCGCCGACAATACGGTGCGCCAGTTGCGCGCGATGCTGCACCTGGCCGACCATAAGCCGGGCGACTGGGAGCCGCCGGTGCTCACCGCGATCGCCACGGCGGCTACGGGTAGCCCGGCGATCGTGGACGCCGCCACGCGCCACCTGGCCCACCTGCGCGACTCGGGGCAGGCCGCCGAACGGACCCGCCAGGCCGCCGAGCGCGAACTGGCGGCCGCGGTGCAGGAACTGGCTCTCGAACGGCTGCGCGGCCCCGCCTGGGAACACTTCGTCGCCCGCATCGCCGCCCGCGAGCGTGACCCCTACGGCAGCGCTGAGGAGCTCTTTGGCGAGCACGGGCCCGCCTGAGGAGCGCCTCTGCCTGAGCCAGGCGCCCGCGACTGGTGAGAGCTCGGTGAGAGGATGGCCCGTGGCGCTTGCGCGGCGGGCCGCGGCGCGCTACACTGAAGTGCTTCGTAGCCGCATAGCGTAAGCACCAGTCCTGCCTATGTCCTTTCGCGCCAGGCTGACCCTCGCCTACACCGGTTTCTTTGCCCTCGCTCTGCTGCTGCTCGGCTGGGGCATCTACTTCTCGGTGCGTCAGGCCCTGCTGGCCGGCGTCAACCGTGACCTCTGGGCAGCCACCCGGCAGGTACGCGCGATCTTCAACGCGGGCGGGCTGGAGCCGGTACGCACGCCCACCGGCGAGCTCGATCTCTACCTGCGCAGCGAGTTCATCCAGATCTTCAACAACCCCAACCTGGGCGCCCAGGTCTTCGCCCCCAACGGCGAATTGCTCAACAGTACCCCCAACCTCGATGGGCGCGAACTGCCCCTGGTTGCCGATGCACTGCAGCTCGGCCCGGATGACGTGGGTACCGGCTTGACCACCACGCACGAGATTGATGACGTGCGCATCGAGTCGCTGATCACCCCGCTGGTGCTGCAGAGCAACAATCGCGTCGTCGGCTACCTGCAGATCTCGCGCCCGCTGCGCGACGTTGAGACGACGCTCAGCACGCTCACCGGGATCCTGCTCGGCGGCGGCGCGATCGCCCTGGTGCTCACCGCAGCCGGCGCGGCCGTGCTCTCCAGTCGCGCGCTGACCCCGATCGACCAGGTCACCCGCACCGCCCAGAGCATTGTGCGGGCCGAGGACCTGGGCCAGCGTGTGCCGGTGCCCCCGCAGCAGGATGAGTTGCACCGCCTGGCCGTCACGATCAACGAGTTGCTCGAACGCCTGGAGCGGCTCTTCAATGCGCAGCGGCGCTTTGTCGCCGATGTGAGCCATGAGCTGCGCACGCCCCTCGCGGCGATGCAGGGCAACCTGGAGGTGCTCGAACGGGGCGGCCTCGACAATCCGGAACTGGCCCGCGAGGCCGTGGCCGATATGCGCCGCGAGACCGGCCGGCTGATCCGTATGGTCAATGACCTGCTGCTCCTGGCACAGAGCGATGCCCGTGAGCAGCTGCGCTGCGAACCGGTGGAGCTCGACACCCTGCTGCTCGAGGTCTACCGCGAGTTGCGGCCGCTCGCCGGCGGGGTCGCGTTGCGTATCGGCGCAGAGGACCAGGTGACGGTGCAGGGCGACCGCGACCGGCTCAAGCAGGCGCTGCTGAACCTTGGGGTCAACGCGCTGCAGTACACGCCGCCGGGCGGCTATGTCACCCTTGGCCTGGAGCAGCGTGACGGCTATGCGCTGCTGACCGTCGCCGATACCGGTGTGGGCATCAGCGAAGAGGATCTGCCGCACATCTTCGACCGCTTCTACCGCGCCGACCGCTCGCGCTCGCGCTACAGCGGCGGGGCCGGGCTGGGCCTCTCGATCGTCAAGCGGGTCGCCGAGGCCCACAATGGCTACGCGACGGTGGCCAGCGCGCCGGGACGCGGTAGCACCTTCGCCATCTGGCTGCCGCTCCCGCCCCGCCCGACCCCGGCTGAAGCAGCGGAGCAGCCGGTGCTCGAGCCTGCCGAGGTTTAGCGCCTGGCCGAAAAACCGCCCCTTCGATCCGCGCTGCGCGCTACCCCGGCCGTTTGGCTGAGCCTTCGTCCCGGCGGCTCGCGAGCCTGTCGAGCGGCAGGCCGGGGCTCACGACGAAGCCTGCCGCCGGGACGAAGGCTCAGCTGCGGTTTTTCGGCATCCTGAGCGGACTCTGAAAACCAGTGACAAGTAGCGCCGATGCGAATCCTGACGATCAGCGACGAGGTCGTCCCCGCGATCTACAGCCTGAATATCAAACAGCGCTTTGCCGACGTCGGTCTCGTGCTCGGCTGTGGTGATCTGCCCTACTACTATGTCGAGTTTGTCGTGACGATGCTCGGCGTGCCCTGTTTCTACGTCCACGGCAACCATGACAGCGCGGAGATCCAGGAGAATGGCCAGACAGTCAACGAGGTTCGCGGCGCGGTCAACCTGGAGGGACGCGGCGTGTATCACGAGGGGCTGTTGATCGCCGGCCTCGGCGGCTGCATCCGCTACAAGCCCGACGGCGCCAACATGTACAGCGAGGCCGAGATGATGCGCCGGGTCTGGCGCCTGGTGCCGTGGATGCTGTTCAACTTCTATCGCCACGGTCGCTACCTGGACATCCTGATCACCCACGCGCCGCCCTTCGGCATCCACAATGGCCCCGACTATCCCCACCAGGGCTTTCGCGCCTTCATCTGGCTCATGCAGCGCTTCCGGCCACGCTACCTCATCCACGGCCACATCCATCTCTCCTACGGCTATGACAGCGGCGTGAAAACGGTCTACGACCAGACCACGGTGATCAATACCGCAGGCTACCGCCTGCTCGACGTCGATGTACCGCCAGACCTGATAAAAGGTTGAGATTGCAATAATATCTCTTGCAATCATTGTGCGAGCGTGCTAGGCTAAAGACGAGGAATCAGGCGTCTAACGGCTACGGAGTTTCGTCAACGGCAGACAGACCCCCACAGTGCAGTGCGACGTGGCCAGGAGCGTTCGCAAATGTCCTGGATCAGCCACATCACACGCGAAGACTTCAACCGGGCGCGCCGGAAAGCCTTTGTTGGCCAGTTGCTTGCCCTGCTGACCCGCTCACCCAACGACCTGCTCCCTTTTGAGCACGTGCGCGCGCGCCTGAACGTGCGTGGCCAGCGTGCTATCGGCAGCCAGACGGTGCCGCTCGACCGCATTGTCGGCAGTGAGGGCCGCTACGCCGACTTCGACCGCCAGTTCGCCCCGCTCAACGAGGCCACAAAGTTCCGCTGGATGTCGATCGACCGGGCGCACCACGAAGCCGTCGGCCTCCCGGCCGTCGAGCTCTACAAACTCGGCGACATCTATTTCGTCAAAGACGGTCACCACCGCATCTCGGTGGCCCGCATGCAGGGCCAGCACGCAATCGACGCCACCGTCACCGAACTGGTGGTCGATGTACCACTCGCGCCCGACCTGAGCATGCGCGATCTGCTGCTCAAGGAGGAGTACAGCGACTTCCTGGTCTGGACGGGCCTGGCCGACCTGCGGCCGGAGCAGCGGATCGAGTTCAGCGAGCCGGGCGGCTACCTGGCGCTGGTGAGCCACATCAACGCGCACCGTTACTACCTGGGCCAGGAACGCGGCCAGGTGGTGGAGCGCGACGAGGCCGTCGTCGACTGGTTTGACCACGTCTACACTCCGGTGGTGGAGGTGATCCGCGCGACGAACGCGCTGAAGGCCTTCCCTGGCCGCAGCGAGGCCGACCTGTACCGCTGGATCATGGATCACCGCTGGTTCCTGCGTGAACGCAACGGCGGCGCCGACCCGGGCCCACTGGTAGCCACCACAGACTATGTGCGCCTCTTTGGCCGGCGGAGCCTGGCCGCCTTCACTGAACGGCTGCTCCGCGGCGTGCGCGAGGCGATGGGCACCGGCGATCAGGCCGCCACGTAGCTCTGGGAGCTTGTCCAGGGCTCTTGCAACATCTTTGGGGCACGCCCCATACCCCGGGTTTTCTCGTTGGTTCTGGCGGCTACGCCGCCAG
>DAOUBZ010000405.1:0-9728 GCA_034432515.1 Chloroflexaceae bacterium
ACGCCGATGCTGCGGACCGTACGGACGCAGCGCGCTGCGTCCGTACGTTCCGCAGCGCGCTGCATCCGCACCAGGAGGGTGGCACGCCACCAGGAGGACATGCGCCTTGACCACCCCGAACTATCTGACAATCGATCCCGACACCTTTGCCGATGAGCGGCATTTCGTCCTCGAGTGTCTGCACGAGGCGCTGCGGGAGTCCGGCGAGCCGGAACTGGTCGCGGCGCTGCCCTGGCTGGAGGCTCCCTCAGCGACATTGCCGAATGCGCCGCCCGAACACCTGGTCCAGGCCCTCTCGATCGGCTTCCAGCTCATCAAGATGGTCGAAGAACGGGCCGCGGTGCAGTACCGGCGTCTGACGGAAACCCAGCAGGGCCTGGCCGCCGTGCCGGCGCTGTGGGGCGAGGCGCTCCACCAGCTGCAGCGCCAGGGCATCAGCGGGGCGGATATCGCCGCCGCGCTGTCTGATGTGCAGGTCGAACTGGTGCTTACCGCGCATCCCACCGAGGCCAAACGGGCCACCGTGCTCGAACACCACCGCGCCCTCTATCTGCTGCTGGTCAAACGGGGCGAAGCCCGCTGGACGCCCTACGAGCAAGAGTCGATCCGTGGCGAGGTGCTCGCACGGCTGACCACGCTCTGGCGCACTGGCGAGATCTTCCTGGAAAAACCCGATGTCGCCTCCGAGCGGCGCAACATCCTGCACTATCTGCGCAACGTCTTCCCCGAGATTGTCGGGCTGCTCGACGAGCGCCTGCGCCAGGCCTGGCAAGCCGCCGGCCTCGATCCGGCCCTGCTCGCCGGCGTCGATCACCTGCCCCGGCTGCGCTTCGGCACCTGGGTTGGCGGTGATCGCGACGGGCATCCCCTGGTCACCGCTGAGCTCACCCGTGAGACCCTGGCCGAGTTGCGGCAGCAGGCCCTCGCCATCGCCCAGGATCAACTGCGCGAACTGGCCCGCGCCTTGAGCCTCTCCGACCTGCGCCAATCGCCGCCGGCGGCGCTGATCGACGCTATCGCCGAGGTTGCCGCCGCACTGGGGTCAATGGGCGCGCAGGCGGTGAAGCGCAACCCTAACGAAGCCTGGCGCCAGTGGATCAACCTGATGCTTGCGCGCCTGCCGCTCATGCCCGTCCTCGAGGCGTACCACTACCGTGCGGCCGCCGAACTCGAGCGCGATCTGCGCCTGCTCGCCACGGCGCTCGACGCCGTGGGCGCGCAACGGCTGGCCGGGCACTTCGTCCATCCGGTGATCCGCAGCCTGCAGACCTTCGGCTTTCAGCTCGCCGTGCTGGACGTGCGCCAGAACAGCCACTTCCACGACCTGGCCCTGGGCCAGTTGCTCGCCGTCGCCGGTTTCGCCGATCACGACGTGACGGCGTGGGACGTGCCCCGGCGCCTGGCGCTGCTGGAGCAAGAACTGGCTTCGCCACGGCCCTTCGCCGGCCCGGCGACCCGCATCGGCCCCGAAGCTGACGCCGTGCTCAGTTGCTACCGGGTGCTGCTCGACGAACTTGCCGCCAACGGGCCGGCAGGGCTCGGCGCGCTGATCGTGAGCATGACCCGCAGCACCGCCGATCTGCTCACGGTCTACCTCTTCGCCCGCGAAGTCGGGCTGTTGCGCGAAACCGCCGCAGGCCCGGCCTGCCCCCTGGCGGTCGTACCGCTGTTTGAGACGATCGAAGATCTGGAGCGCAGCGCCGCCATCCTGGCTGCCTTTCTCGATCACCCGCTGACCCGCCGGAGCCTGGAGCTGCAGCGGGAGTTGAAGGGCGAGCGCGATCTGGTGCAGCAGGTGATGATCGGCTACAGTGACAGCAACAAAGACGGCGGGCTGGTGGCGAGCCTGTGGGCGCTCTACCGCGCGCAGAAAGCCATGGCCGCGGTGGGGCGCGAGCGCGGCGTGCGCATCCGCTTCTTCCACGGGCGCGGCGGCACGATCAGCCGCGGGGCCGGGCCGACCCACCGCTTCATCAAGGCCCTGCCTGTGGGCGCGCTGGGCGGCGACCTGCGTGTGACCGAGCAGGGCGAAGCGATTGCCCAGAAGTTCGCCAACCGGCTGACCGCCAGCTACAACCTGGAGCTATACCTGGCGGGTGCGACCCGCGCCACCGTGCTTGAGCGGCACGTGGCGGGCGAGGCGCATAGCCTGGAGCCGGCAATGGACAGCCTGGCGGCCCTCAGCCGGGCGACCTACACCGACCTGATCGGCAGTGCGGGCTTTCTAACCTTCTTCCGCCAGGCCACCCCGATCGACGCGCTTGAACAGAGCCGCATTGGCTCGCGGCCCACCCGGCGCACCGGCCAGGCCACCCTGGCCGATCTACGGGCCATCCCCTGGGTATTCAGCTGGAGCCAGGCGCGCTTCTTCCTCTCCGGCTGGTACGGTGTCGGCAGCGCCCTCAAACACCTCCACCAGCGCGAGCCGGCGACCTTCGCAATGCTACAGCAGCGCTTCCTGGGATGGGCGCCGCTGCACTACATCTTTAGCAACGCCGCCACAAGCGTGGCGACCGCCGATCCGGAGGTGATGGGCTGGTACGCCGACCTGGTGGAGGATGTCACACTGCGCGAGGCGCTGCTCGGGCGCATCCTCGCCGAATACCAGCGCACGGTGGCCATGCTGGAGCAACTCTACGACGGCCCGCTGGCCGAGCGGCGCCCCAACATCTTCAGCATGATCGAGGCGCGTAACCCCAGCCTGCGCATCCTGCACCGCCAGCAGATCGCCTTGCTCCGCCAGTGGCGGGCAGTGGGCGCACGCGGCGAGGACGACACGGTGCTGCTGCCGCGGCTGCTGCTCACGATCAACGCGATTGCGAACGGCCTCGGCTCGACGGGGTAGGCGGGGGCACTGCGGCGCAATAGTTGATACCGCTGGCGAATTGCCGGCGCGCCCCGCGACGGCGTCAGGCCGACGCATGCGCCACAGGCCCGTGCCGGGAAACCGCGTGACCGTGTGGCGCATGCGTCGGCCCTACTACCTCGTGCCCCCGTCGCGATCGGATGGGCGCCGGGGCCGGGCGGCGCGGCCACGGCGGCCCGGCATTGCCCCGCTACCCAGGATGGGGTATACTACTCTTGTACAGCTTTTGCACAGGAAATGGACGGAATATATGAGCATCTATGACTTCTCGGCAACTCGGATCGACGGCACGCTCCAGTCACTGGCCGACTATCGCGGCAAAGTGCTGCTGATCGTCAATGTGGCCAGCCGCTGCGGCTTCGCGCCCCAGTACGCAGGCCTCGAGACGCTCTACGAGCGCTACAAGGACGAAGGGCTGGTCATCCTTGGCTTTCCCTGCAACCAGTTCGGCTTCCAGGAGCCCGGCAGCGAGGCTGAGATCCAGGAGTTCTGTACCCTGAACTACGGGGTGAGCTTCCCCATGTTCGCCAAGATCGACGTCAACGGCCCTGAGACCCACCCGCTCTACGCCTACCTGAAGGCGGAGCAGCCGGGCTTCCTCGGCATCCAGGCGATCAAGTGGAACTTCACCAAGTTCCTGGTCGACCGCGATGGTGTCGTGGTGCGGCGCTACGCCCCCACCGACACCCCGGAGTACATCGAGCGCGACGTGGTTGAGTTGCTGCACGAACAGACGGCCGCTATGTAGGTCGTGGTCAGAGCGTCGTATCTGGTGCACCGGCAAAGAGCGCCGCAACTGGCAGCGGCAACTCAGGCAGGCAACTCAGCTGTAGCGTCTGCGTGAGATCGTAGACGCTGGGCGCGCGGTAGGCGCCATCGACCAGGCGATACAACGTCGCCGCGCGCAGCGCCGGGTCAATTTCGAGGTACTCGGCAACGCCGTAGTGCGCGTAGACCGCACGTTTCTGCGCCATTGCCTCGGTGCTGTTACCTGGCGAGAGGACTTCGACTACCAGGTCGGGCGCACCGTAGATGCGCCGCTCACGCACCAGCGCGGCAAGGCGCGCTGCGCGGATGAAGAGAAAGTCTGGTTGCACCGCGTCACGCGGCGACAGCACGACGCCGATCGGCGCGGTGAACCAGGCTCCAAGACCACGATCTTCGGCCGGAATGCCGATCAAGCGGATGCACCTGCCAACAATCCACTGATGAAACGCGCTCGGCGCCGTGGTCATGCAGAGCGTTCCTTCGATGATCTCGTAGCGGTTGCCATCCTCGGGCAGGTGCTCCCATAAGGCAGCCGTCCAGTGTCCCTGGGGCGGGCCTGGAACGGCGTGATCGAGGAGCAGTGGCGCGACCGTGGGCAGCGGCGATTCGTCAGGCGCCATGAGCCTTCTCCATAGCAGCGCTGGTTGCGCGGCACCGGCAGATCTGTGCAGAACATCATAACAGAGATCGCGGGCGCCAGGGTTTACAATAGAGCAAATGGTTCTGCCCCGGAGGTCAACGATGATCATCCGCCATCTGCTCCGCTGTCTGCTCCTGTTCGCGCTGCTGATCCCTACGCTGGCGAGCGCCCAGGACTTCAGCCAGCCGGCGTTCCGCACCGTCTGGGCACGCACCGACTACCCGGTCCAGCAGGGTCGGGGCAGCCACTCGTGGATCTGGGGGCCGGGCCCGTTTACCGCCCAGATCAATGAGTGGTATGTCGAGGGGCCGGGCCAGTCACGGCCCGTGCAGTATTTCGACAAGGGTCGCATGGAGATCAACGATCCCAACGGCGACCCGAATAATCTCTGGTTCGTCACCAGCGGCCTGCTCACCCGCGATATGATCGACGGGGGCGTGCAGGTCGGCAACGGCGAGTTCATCCCGCTCGCGCCGGCCAGCATCCCCGTCGCCGGCGACCCCGATGCCGGTTTCCCCACCTATGCCGACCTGCAGCCGTATGTGCGCGCCCAGCCCCGCCTGCGCCTCGGCGACTTCGTGGCGGAGCGGCTCACGCCGCAGGGGCGCGTGCCGGACCCGGCGTTCGCCGGCCTCGCCGCGACCCGTATCGTCCAGGTGCACAATGGCTACGGCATTCCCCGCGCCTTCTGGGATTTCCTGACCCAGAGCGGAGTCAGCTACCGCAATGGGCGCTTCGTTCAGGCGAGCCCGCTCTTCGACTGGCTCTACATCGCCGGCTACCCGATCGCCGATGCCTTCTGGGTGCGCGTGCCCGTCGGAGGGGTGCTGCGCGACGTGATGGTCCAGCCCTTCGAGCGCCGCGTGCTGACCTACAACCCCGCCAACCCGGCCCGCTTCCAGGTGGAGATGGGCAATGTGGGCCGCCACTACTACCGCTGGCGCTACGAACTGCCCTTCGCCGGCGGGCGCGAGGCGCTGATCACCGTGCCGCCCCGCGACAGTACCGTCAGCAGCCCGCTGACCGTGCAGGGCTTCGAGCGCGGGGTCGTCTTCGAGAATGAGATGACCGTGCGGCTGCGCACCGCCAGCGGCCAGGTGCTGACCACCGTTTCCACCGGGGTCTACCGGCCTGACCTGGGCATCCCCGGGCCATTCACCACCAGTCTGGTGTTCGTCGCGCCCGAGCTCACCACGCCCGGCAGCGTCGACGTGACAACCATGTCGCCGGTTGATGGCGCCGAGTCGGTGATCGCCAGCCAGCCGGTGACCATCGCCGGGCTGGCCGGGGATCTGGCCCGCGCCGTGGCCCGCGCCCGCGAGGACCTGGCCGCCCGCACGGGTATCTGGCCGGAACGCCTCGCGATCCGCTCCGCCGCGCCGGTGGAGTGGCCCGACAGCGCCCTGGGTTGCCCCGCACCCGGCCAGGGCTATCTGCAGATGATCACCCCCGGCTTCCGCGTTGTGCTCGAGGCCGCGGGGCGCCCCTACGATTACCATACCGATCGCGGCGACCAGCTGCTGCTCTGCGAGGACGGCCGGCCCCTGGCGCCGATCGGGGCGCCGTTCAGCCTGCCCGAGCCCGGGGCCGTCCGTACGCTGCCGGTGCACGCCGAGGCGCGTCTGGGCCAGCCCGGCGCTGCGGTCAGCCTGGAACTGGCGTTTGAGAGCGGCGGGCAGTTGCGCACCCCGGTGACCCTGCTGGCCGCCCCCGACGGCTCCGGCCTGCTGCTGGCCAGCGTCTGGCGGCTGGCCGAGATGCCGCGCTTCGGCGGCCAGCGCGCCATCCTGCAGGTTCGCGATCAACAGGGCCAGGTGCTCGCTGCGCGCCTGATCAGCCTGCTCGGCACCGATGACTCGCTGGCACGCCCGGTCGAGCTCTACTGGCTGGCCGGCGAGCAGCTGCAGCGCGAGCGGCGGAACATCCCGCGCACGCCGCAGATCGGCGCCGCCACCCTGGACCAGCTGCTCTGGGGGCCCCCACCGGGCTCGGGCCTCAGCACCGCCATCCCCACCCCCGCCGAGGTGCTCAGCTTTCCCGGGCGTGGACCCGACTGGGGCGCCCGCGTGCGCCTGCGCAACCTGGTCATCCGCGACGGGGTCGCCACCGCCGACTTCTCGCGCGAGTTGCGCGCCTATGGCGGCGGATCGGCACGGGTAGGCGCCATCCGCCAGCAGATCGAGCGCACCCTGCTCCAGTTCCCGAGCGTGCGTGAGGTGCGCATCGCGATCGAAGGCCAGACCGAAGGCGTGCTGGAGCCCTGAGGCAAGGTGGCGTCGATGAGCTTCCTCCAAGACATCACACGCGCGAGGTGGCGCTGGTTCCTCATCGGCGCGCTCCACGCCCAGGGCGGGGACGAGCCCGGCTGGCAGCCGACGCCGGTCCGCATCAACTGGGTCGACCTCCTCTGCCTCGACCCGACACGGCCCACCAGCCTGGTGGTAGTCGAAGCGGAAAGGAGATTTGACAGAACGGCCACAATCTGGCACCCTTGCGCCACCGGTTCGCCAGTCCTGACTCCGGTCCCTGCGGCCGCGTTACGGAGGAGAGGCCATGGAGCCACACTACGAGCGGATCTCGCGCAGCCTGGTGGCGCGCCACCCGAAACCGATCGGCGTCGTGGAGTTCTACGGTGGCCAGTTCTTCGGCCAGCTCCCTGCAACCAGCTACGACTACTTCCTGGGGATGCTCTTTCGCGCCAGCTACACAATCATTGCCGTCCCCTTCACCTTTGGCTTCAACCACACTGCGATCGCCGAAGTGCTGCTGGTCGAGCGCGATCGGGTGCGCGAGCGGCTGCCCGAGCTCGCCAACGTGCCCCACTTCTGGGTCGGCCACAGTCTGGGCTGCAAGTTCATCGCTCTGCTCGAGGCCTACACCGAGCCAGTCAGCGGCAAGTTCTTGCCGCCCGGCCGCGCTATGGCCACCGCACTGCGCGGCATCCTCGACGAGCCCTCACTGCTGATGGCGCCCGATATCGGCGACACCGATTCGGCGCTGCCCGTGCCCATCCTACCACAGCTGCTCGACGCATTTGGCCTGGGCGTGCGCCCCACGCGCGCCGAGACCCAGCACCTGATCGCCACGAACCAGCTCTTCGGCCTCACCGCGCTGATCTCCTTTGAGCGCGATCGCGTGGCCGGCAACGCCAGCGAGCCCCCCGAGGTCAGCGACGTGGCCTGGTTCCTCCAGACGCTCGGCGCGCGTCCGGGCGGTCGGCTGCTGCACGAAGAGCTTCCCGGTGGTCACCTGGTGCCCTTCGGCGTCCGCTTCGGCGATACGGTGCTGGAGCTGGATCCGCAGTTCGGCTTTGTACCGGCGGAGCCGCCAGCCGAACTGGAGGCGGCCGCCGTGCGGCTGCTGGCCGCGCTGACCGAGCGGCGCACGCTGGGCATCCAGCGCCGCCTGAGCGCAGCCGCGAGCTAGCGCGTCGGTAGCGCATTACAAATGTTCGCCACTTTCAGCACCCTGAGTGAACCGCAGGCCGGATCGAAGGGTGCTCTACGGCGGGCCGCGAGAAAGCGCTAGCGGCGCTCCAGCCTTGCGTCCGGTGACGCGGCTACTCGGCGGGGGGGAAGAGCGCCTGCCACCAGAGGCGCCAGTTCAGCGTAGTGGGCGACAGGGGCGCCAGCGCGGTGACAGAAGTGTCGGGGAGCGGTGCGGGGGCAGCGGGCGGCGCCTCGCGGAGGAAGATCACGGTGTCGCCCTCGCGGGCGTAGCCGAGTTGTTCGCGGGCCACGCGCTCAGCGTAGACATCGGACTCGCTGAAGTCGACCGCGCCCTCCAGGCGGGCATTCTCGGCGCGGAGGACGGCCACCTCGGCTTCGAGTTCGGCCCGGCGGCTCTCGAGCCGGGCGCTCTGCAGCACCTGGCCAACAAAGTTGGCGATCAGCAGGCCGATGAAGAGCAGCATCAGCGCGCCGAGCGCGAGCGAGAACGCAGAGCGACGGCTGAGTTGCAGCAAGCCAAGCGCATGCTCAAGCGGAGCCGGGACGCCCGCCGGGCGACGCCGCGGTGGGCGACCAAAGAGCGTGCGGGTGGCGTGCCGGATACGTCGCTTCATAGCATTGGGCGGGGGTTGCGGGGACCGTACGCCCCCGAGACATATGCTTTTCTGGTTGGTGTGGCAAAGCCGCCCAACACCAACCAGAAAAGCATTCCGACACACTAGCCCTCGCTTGGGCGGGGCGCCTCGAGCAGCAGCGGCTCGTCGATATTGGTGGTCATCGCGCTCTGGCCGCGGAAGAGCCCGCCGGGCTCGATGTGCAAGGCGGCGGTGGTAATGTCGCCCCAGACCTTGCCGGTGGGAGAGATCTCCAGTTGCTCCACAGCCGTGATTTCGCCCTTGACCGCGCCAGAGACGTGGACGTTCTGAGCCTTGATCGTCGCAATCACCCGGCCCGTCTCGCCGATGATTAAGTTGCCCAGGACCTCAATATCACCTTCAACGGAACCATCGATGCGGATGTTGCCATCAGAGGTGAGCGTGCCCTGGAAGCGAGTGTTGGCGCCAATCACCGTCTCGGGTTTGCCATTTATCGTCGGGGGAGCAGACTGGGACTTTCTGTGGCTACCGAACATGCTGGTGCGTCCTCCTCAGAGTGTTTCGCGCACGTGTGCACCAGACGGCGCATGCCTCCGCTGCCAGCGGTACGCGATAGGCTGATTATAAACCACCTGGGGAGCACAAGCAAACCCCGGCTCATGGCGCCAGGCGCTCGATCTGCCAGGTGCCGTCGGGAGCCCACCGGTAGCAGATGCGATCGTGCAGACGATTCGGGCGCCCCTGCCAGAACTCCAGCATCAGCGGGCGCAGTCGGTAGCCACCCCACCAGGCGGGCCGCGGCACCGGCCCCGCACCGAAGCGCTGCGTCACCTCGGCCAGCCGCGCCTCCAGGTCGGCCCGCCCCGGGATTACCCGGCTCTGCGGCGAGGTCCAGGCCCCCAACTGGCTGCCGAGTGGCCGGCTGGCAAAGTAGTCGTCGGACTCGGTGTCGGCCACGCGCGCGACGCTGCCCTCCACCCGCACCTGGCGTTCCAGTTCGGGCCAGTAGAAAACCATGGCTGCCACGCCGGTCGCATCGAGATCCTCGCCCTTGCGACTGGCGTAGTTGGTGTAGAAGACGAAGCCCTCAGCATCGAAATCCTTGATCAGCACCACGCGCGCCGAGGGCCGCCCCTCGCGGCTCACCGTGGCCAGGGTCATCGCATTGGGCTCGGTCAGGCCGGCTGACACCGCCGCATCGAACCAGACCCGAAACTGCGCGATCGGATCGGCGAGCACCTCACGCTCGTCGAGCCCGTGCAGCACGTATTCCTTCCGCAGTTCCTGCATGCCCATCGGTATCCTCCCTTTGCGCTCAGACCGCCAACATCCCCAGACGTGTGCAACGTCCTTGGGGCGAGCCCCAAACCCCCTGGTTTGTTCGGTGGTGTTGGCGGCTACGCCGCCAA
>DAOUBZ010000406.1:0-5814 GCA_034432515.1 Chloroflexaceae bacterium
AGAGCGAGGGGTCTTGCGCGACCCGCTCAGATTCCTCGCTGCGCTCGGAATGACAAGCATGCGGCATCTTCAATCGTAATTGGTATTACCCACTCACAGACGGCAGGACCTCGGCCTGGTACCACTCCCAGAAGCGCACCAGGCCAACCTCGACGTTGGTGCTGGCGGCAAACCCCAGCATACGGCCGGCTTTCTCGGTGCTGGCAAAGGTGATCGGCGGCTCGGTGGCGGGCAGCGGCTGGACCTCGATCAGCGCCTGGCGCCCGGTGATCTGTTCCAGCAGGGCAACGAAGCGTCGCAACTCCACCGGGTTGGCATTGCCGAGGTTGAAGATCTCGTAACCACGCGCCTGATCGAGGGCGGCGATCACGCCGGCGACGATATCATCGACGTAGGTGTAATCGCGGTAGAGCTCCACCCCGTGTTCGAAGAGCACGAAGGGTTGGCCCCGCACCATTCTATCAACGAACAGATACGGTGTCATATCCGGGCGGCCCCGTGGCCCGTAGACGGTGAAGAAGCGCACCACACTCATCGGGATGCCGTAGAGGCTGTGGAAGGTGTAGCCGAGCACCTCGGCGGCTTTCTTTGTCGCAGCGTAGGGCGAGAGGGGGCGGTCGGTCGGGTCGCTCTCTTCAAATGGCAGCTTTGGCGTGCGCCCATAGACCGACGAGGTGGAGGCGAGGAGGAAGGCTTCGACCTGATGACGGCGGGCAAGCTCGAGCAGGTGCACCGTCCCGCCGACATTGACCTGCTCGTAGAGCGCCGGGTTGGCGATCGAGGGCCGTGGGCCGGGCATGGCCGCCAGGTGGGCCACGCGGCGCGGGCGATGGGTGGCGAAGATCGCCGTGAGGGCCTTGGCGTCGCGGATGTCGGCCTCGACCAGGGTGAAGCCGGGCCGGGTGGCGGCCCAGGCCAGGTTGCGTCGCTTGCGCGCCGGGTCGTAGTAGCTGGTGAAGTTGTCGAGGCAGACCACCTGCTCACCGCGCCGCAGCAGCGCGTCAACCGTGTGGCTGCCGATGAATCCGGCGCCCCCCGTCACCAGATAGGTCATGGCTGAGTTTCCTCTACGAGCGTGAGCAGCACCCAGATCGCGCCCAGCTGCAGCCCCATGTTCAGGACGTGCAGGTTCTCAAACAGGTTGTGGGCTGCGACAGCCGCCACCACTGCTGTGCCGCCGGCCGCCACGCCGCGCCAGAACCAGCTGCGCGCGCTGCGCAACGCGCGCACCGCCTGGGCCACCACAGCGCCGATCAGCGCCAGGTAGGCCAGCAGCCCGAGCAGGCCGGCCTCGGCGGCCACGTGCAGGTAGTAGTTGTGGGCGTGCCCGCGCGATTCGTACCAGGGTCGCACGCTGAAAGGCGGTTCGCCGGCGCGGGGCGGGCGCTCGTAGGCCAGGCTGAAGTTGCCGGGGCCAACCCCGAGCAGCGGGCGGCTGGCAAACATGTTCCAGCCGGCCTGGAGGTGGGCCATGCGCTCCACCACGGCGAAGTTGGCCCGGGTGATGTCGACGCCCCGCGGGTCGAAGAGCCGCAGATTGTTTACCAGGCTGCTGGCGCGCCGCGTGACCGTGTCGGGCAGCAGGCCGCCCCCACCCAGGCCGAGCACCAGGATCGTCACCGCCGCGCCGCCAACGAGCAGGCGCCGGGCCAGCGGGCGCAGATCGGCTGGCAGTAGCACGATCGTCGCAATAATGAGCGCCAGGGCACCGGCGGCGCCGCCCACCCAGCCGCCGCGCGAGAAGCTAGCCAGCAGCGCCGCCAGCATGAGCGCGGCGGCGCCACCTGCCCCCGCCAGCGTCCACAGAGCCGGGCGTCGCGGTGCACCCGCCAGCAGGCCGATCGCGGCGAAGACGGCCAGGCCCGCCGCCAGCGGCCAGCCCTGGTTCATGTAGCCTGCGAATGAGTTCGGCTGCCCGATCGTGCCGTAGGCGCGCACCCGCCCGCCGCCGACGCCGAAGCTCTCCGGGCCGAGGCTCAGCCCGTACTGGACCAGGCCAACGATCGCGGTCAGCGCCGGGGCCAGCAGCAGGCAGGCCACCAGGCCCCAGACTCGCCAGCCGGGGCCGCGCGCCAGCAGCCCACCTGCCCCCTGCGGGGTGTGAGGCATGTGCTTGCCCGTGCCGCCGGACGGCCCGCCGGCAGCCTCCAGGCTCCCGTTGCGCAGGCTGCCGGCGCTGTCTGCTGGAGCCGGTGCAGGCCGGCTTCTCAGCCGGTAGCCCGCGGCTTGAGCCGCCGGGCGTGGAGGAGCGTGCAGGACGTGACGCCGCTCGACGCCGTACTCGCCCCGCTCTGGTGCTCCGTCGTCCGTCTGGCGCAGCGCGCGCAGCGCAAGCAGGTAGACCAGCGGCACCGTTGCCCAGCGTGCCGTCTCACGCAGGCCCTCGGCGCGGCTGTAGGGGCTAAACGCCGCCGAGAGCGCCAGCGTCCAGACGAAGATCGCCAGTGGCACGAAGAGCCGCCCGAGCCTCAGCGGCTGCGTGGGGAAGGCCAGCGTGTGCAGGGCGAGGCTCGTCACAGCGAGCAGCAGGGCGGCCTGGGTCACGCTGAGGCCGCCGGGCAGCAGCCACAGCTCCTGCACCGGCACCGAGAGCACCGCCAGGTAGAGCGCCCATACCGGGTCGAGCAGGGCCAGACTGACGGCAATGGCGCCGAGCACGAGCGAGGCTGCCAGTTCGAGCGGCAGCAGGGCGATGGCGAGGCCAGACAGCGCGGCCAGCGTGAGGGCCGCGAGCCATCCCCCGGGTCCGGTCCCACGCCTCCAGGGGACGCTCCCCGAGCGCTGCATCTACAGCTCGCCTCGCCGCTGGAGTTGCTCGCGGAACCAGGGGATGGTCTGCGCCAGGCCGTCGGCCAGCGGCACCCGGGGCTCCCAGCCAAGCAACTGGCGCGCTCTGCTGATATCGGGCTGGCGCACCTGGGGGTCGTCTCTGGTGCGCAGATCCTTGTTGACGATCGAGCTCTGGCTGCCGGTCAGCGCGATCACGATCTCGGCGAACTCGCGGATGGTGAACTCGCCAGGGTTGCCGATATTGACCGGATCGACGACCTCGGAAAAGAGCAAGCGATAGACACCCTCCACCAGGTCGCTCACATACTGGAAGCTGCGGGTCTGGGAGCCATCGCCGTAGACGGTAAGCGGCTCGTGCTTGAGCGCCTGCTGGATGAAATTTGGCACCACGCGGCCATCACGCAGGCGCATGCGTGGCCCGTAGGTGTTGAAGATGCGCACGATGCGTGTGTCGATGCCGTGGTAGGTGTGGTAGGCCATCGTCATGGCCTCGGCGAAGCGTTTGGCCTCGTCGTAGACGCCACGCGGGCCGACCGGATTGACATAACCGTAGTAGCTCTCCGGCTGGGGGTGCACCTGCGGGTCGCCATAGACCTCGGAGGTCGAGGCGAGCAGGAAGCGAGCGCCCTTGTCCTTGGCCAGGCCGAGCGCCTTATGGGTACCGAGGGCGCCTACCTTGAGCGTCTGGATGGGCAGTTCCAGGTAGTCGATCGGTGAGGCGGGGGAGGCGAAATGCAGGATGGCATCGAGTGGGCCATCGACGTAGATATAGTTGGTGACGTCGTGTTTGATAAAGGTAAAGCGCGGATGTCCGGCGAGGTGCGCGATGTTGTCGGTGCTACCGGTGATGAGATTATCCATCGCGATCACGTCGTGGCCCTCGCTGAGGAAGCGATCGGTCAGGTGCGAGCCGAGGAAGCCTGCGCCACCGGTAATGAGCACTCGCATAGAGAGATCCTGTTGCACAACATCGCGTCAGTAGGCGCCGCGCCCGCTGAGCACGACCGGGATGACCATCAGCAGGATGCGCAGATCCATGCTGACCGACCAGTTTTCAGCGTAGTAAATATCGAGGCGAACCTGCTCATCGAAGGACATATCGCTCCGCCCGAGGGCCTGCGCGAGGCCGGCGCAGCCAGGCATGACCTCGAGGCGCCGGCGGTGCCAGGCTTCGTAGTGTGCTACCTCGTCGGGGAGGGCGGGGCGCGGGCCGATCAGGCTCATCTCGCCGCGCAGCACGTTCCAGAGCTGAGGGAGCTCATCGAGGCTGCTGCGGCGGAGGAAGCGCCCGATCCGCGTGATCCGCGGATCAGAACGGATCTTGAAGAGCGGGCCATCGGCCTCATTGTGGGCCACCAGGTCGGCCTTGCGTGCCTCGGCGTCGGGCACCATGGTCCGGAACTTGTAGCAGATGAAGGTCTGCCCATCTTTGCCGACCCGCAGCTGGCGGAACAGCACCGGGCCGCGCGAGTCGAGCCGGATCAGCAGCGCGATCAGCACGGCGAGCGGCAGCGTCAACGGGACGGTGAGCAGCACGGTGGCCACATCGATTGTGCGCTTGAGCACCAGGTTGCCGCCGCGCAGCCGGATCTCTTTGGGCCGGAGCAGGGGAACGCCACTCAGCTGCAGCATATCCACCCGGTCGAAGCTCAGCTGATAGAAGTCCGGGGCGACCTGGTAGCCAGCCCCCAGGCGCTGGCAGACCGCCACCAGTTCCGGCAGGCGGCCGTGCTCCCAGAAGGGCAGGGCCAGAATGACCTGCTGGGCGCCGCTCTGAATAATCGCCTGCTCCAGGTCGTCGATCTGGCCGAGGTGGCGGTAGACGCGGGTGGCCCGGCCTTGCTCTACGATCGGCCGGTCGTCAACATAGCCGACAAGCGTATAACCGAGGCCGGGTGAGGAGGCGATACCACTCATCACCTGCTGGCCGAGCCCGGTGCCGCCGACCACCAGCACGCGGTCCTGGCCGATCCCGTGGGACCAGCGCCAGTGGCGTGAGCCGGCCAGCAGCAGGCGCCAGCCGCCGAGCAGGATGAAGATGCTCACCGCGGCGAAGGCAAAGATCAGGCGCGAGTAGTAGAACGGCTTGTAGAGGAAGACGAAGATGATCAGCAGGGCCAGCCCGGTCACCAGACTGTTGAGGATGATCCCGAGCTGGTCAAGTAGACTCAAGCGTGGTGCGAAGCGGTAGAGGCCCCGGGTGGTGAAGCGCAGGGCCAGAAAGAGCATCAGCGGCACAACCGATGGCAGCAGAAATGCGCTAAACTCGACCTGGTTCTGGGTCGCGACCTCAAGCACGATCCGGTTGAAGGGCTCCGGCCAGTCGGCGAGGTAGCGCAGCCAGTAGGCAAAGGCGAAGCCGACGAAGATCAGCGCCTGGTCGAGCGCCAGCAAGCCGAAGGCTGCCAGGCGACGATGGCGCCGGCCGATCCAGAGTTGCGGCTCGCTGGCCAGGGCTGGCCGGGCAGTTCGGTGGATGCTTCTCGCCATCCAGCTTCCCCCGCAGACCCGGCGGCTCGTAGCGTGGCCTCAACCTGCCCGTCGGCACAACCTGGCGCGCGCAGCGGCGGGCCAGGACGATCGCATGATCCGGACAGGCGCTTCACCGGGTTGCTGCGGATTGTACCACAAAGCACGACTGCGAGCATTTACGAATGTTCATCGCCGTGCACGGTCGTCGCGGCCCGGCGATACTCCACATACGCCGAGATCCCCGGAGCCGCCGAGATGAGCAACATCAGCGCCAGCAGACCAATCCAGGCCATACTCCTGTTCCTCCCTGAGCCATAGACTGCACGCCAGTTCATCCATAGAGACGGCATACAGGCCGTCATCGACACCGGCGGATCGGCAACAGGCGCAACTCCGGCCCTGTCGCCGTGCCCCGCGCCGTTGGGAGGCGCACTATCCTACCACACCTGCTCCAGGCTGCAAGTGGGGCTGTCCTGCGAACCATAGCTGATGCAACATCTTTGGGGCAAGCCCCAGACCCCTGTTTGGTTCGTTGGTTTTGGCGGCGTAGCC
>DAOUBZ010000407.1:0-1948 GCA_034432515.1 Chloroflexaceae bacterium
GGGTCTGGCCCGCTCCGGCTCGGGCTCGCGCGCCTGGCGTGCCGGAACGTGGGCGCGCAGGGCCGCCACCTCTTCCGGCGTCAGCAGCCGCCACTCGCGGGGCGGCAGGTCGCCCAGCACGAGCTCGCCCTCGCGCACCCGCACCAGGCGCTGCACATTGTAGCCGAGCAGCTTCGCAACCTCGCGGATCTGACGCTTGCGCCCCTCGCGGAGCACCACCCGGTCCCACGGCCCTTCCTCGGTCGTCTCGGTCAGGTCCACCCAGGCCGGCGCCGTCAACTCGTCGTTCAGCAGCACCCCTGTGCGCCACTGGCGCAACGCATCAGCGTCCAGCGGGCGGTCGAGCAGCACGCGGTACTCTTTCTCGACTTCAAACTTTGGATGGGTGAGAAAGTGGGTCAGCTCACCGTCGTCGGTGAGCAGGATCAGGCCCTCACTATCGACATCGAGCCGACCGACCGGGAAGACGCGGGTTGGCGCCGCAACGAGATCGACCACCGTGGGACGACCATGGGGATCATCGGCCGTCGAGACGTAACCGACCGGTTTGTGCAGCATAATGTAGGTACGGGCAACCGGCTGCTGCACCGGCTCGCCATCAACCAGGACGACATCCTGCTCCGGGTCGACCCGCAGCCCGGGCTCCTGCACGACACGGCCATTCACGGTGACACGCCCGGCGGCGATCAACGCCTCGCACTCCCGGCGGGAGGCAATGCCCGCACTGGCGAGGACTTTCTGCAAACGTTCTGCGCTCACGATAACCTTCCTCTAGCCCTGCGCGGGCTGGCACTGTCTACGCGCCGGCCATCGCCGCGGCATCACGCCGTGGCGCTCAGGCGAGCGACTTGCGGGGGGCTGCTACCATGTCTGCCTTGCTGCCGGCCTGGCCAGCGCATACCGCCAGGCCGGGTTGTGCAGACCGGGGCTTCCAGCCCGAATTGAGTGGTGCGACGTTCGTGCAGCGACCAACAGGACGAGGGGGGACGTTGTCCTGCGCTGTTGGGATGTGGCGCCCGGCTCCTACCGGCTACCATCTGCCTTCTGGCTTCACCGCCTGCCAGTATACCACATCCTGCCCATTCTTCCGGGTCGGCCCTAGTCCGGCCACCGATGGCGCCGGAGCCGGCACGGGGCGTATACTCCAGTAAGGCTGAAGCAGCAGCCAGGCTGATGCTTCGGCCCAACACACGGGCGATTAAGGAAGGGAGTGTCTCTATGAGCACGACGATCGACGCATCCGAGCTTCTCGGCGCGATCTCAAACCAGATGGCAGACGCAGTGGAGCGGGCGGGCGCGGCGCTGGTGCAGGTCCGTGGGCGGGCCCGCGGCCCGGCAAGCGGCATTGTGAGCGCCACCGACCACGTGCTCACCGCCGACCACGTGCTGGAGCGGGATGATGACCTGAGCGTGGTAGCCCCCGACGGTCGCGAACTGGCCGCGCGGCTCGTTGGTCGCGACCCGGCCAGCGACCTGGCGCTGTTGCGCGTGGCAGGGCTGGGGGTTGCACCGGCGACCTTTGTCGCCACGCCCGCCCGCGTGGGCCAGATCGTCCTGGCGGTGGGCCGCCCCGGCGCAACGCCGATGGCATCCTTCGGCATCGTGAGCGCCATCGGCGGGCCGCTACGCACCCGGCGCGGCGCAATGCTCGAGCAATTCATCCAGACCGATGCCATCCCCTACCCCGGTTTCTCCGGTGGCGCCCTGGTGGACGCCAGCGGCGCCGTGGCGGGCCTGCTCACCACCGGGATCGCGGCCGGCGTTGCCCTCGGGGTGCCCGCCGCCCTGGCCCGCCGCATCGCCGATGCCATCACCGGGGGCGGCACGGTGCGCCGCGGCTTCCTCGGCATCAGCAGCCAGCCGGTCGAGCTTCCGCCAGCGCAGCGCGCCGGCCTGACCCAGGAGCGTGGCCTGCTCGTGGTGCGCGTCGAGCCGGGGAGCCCGGCGG
>DAOUBZ010000408.1:0-7852 GCA_034432515.1 Chloroflexaceae bacterium
AGAGCGAGGGGTCTTGCGCGACCCGCTCAGATTCCTCGCTGCGCTCGGAATGACAAGCATGCGGCATCTTCAATCGTAATTGGTATCACTCAACGGATCACACGAACCCGCCCCTAGCGAGACGGTGCAGCATCCCGGCTTGCAGGCTCGTTTCAGTGACCCGGCCGCCTTCGCGTACTCGCAACTCCTGACCGGACGCCGCCTCCGGGCCGCGAGGAACTCGACTGCTGGGCGCGGATAGCCGCGGGGCGCGCCGCGCCGTCTGGACAGGGCCGGCACTATGCGCCGGCGCCGCCGGGCGATGCGGAGCGACCCGCGTATCGCCTCGCGCATGCACGACCCGGCGCTGGGCGCCGCGATCATCACCATCCAGGCCGCTGACTATCGCCGCCGCCCGCGGGTTGCCGATGGGAGGTTTTGTAAAATCGGCGTCAAGCCCCCTCTTCGCCCGCGAGGCGAAGCACGTGCGCGCGTAGCGCGGGGCTCATCCGCCGGCCTTGGGCGAGCATGGCGGCGATGACCGGCTCGACGGCAGGGATCAGGTCTTGCTGTTTGGCGCGCAGCAGCACGGTCATTGTCCCGATCACTGGAAGCCCGCGTTCTGCGGCAACGCGCCGGCCCAGCCGGTCGTCCAGGATCACGGCACGGGCCCGCATCGCCGCGCCCAGGGCAATCGTGGCGGCTTCGCCCCGGCCGAGACCCTGGATTCCGGCCAGATCGCTGTCGGTCTCGATCGTCTGAACCACCAGCCATACAAGCGTGTCGAGATCTGGCTCTTCGGCCGACCGTTTCGTCTGGTACTCGCGGCGCACCGCATCGGCGATCCAGATCTCGCCGTACAACGTGGGGAGCAACTCAAGCAGCCCGACGCCGGCCAGTGTGATCAGCGGGCTGGTATTGGAGACGACCGGCTGCCTAGCCACGCTGAAGTTCCGTTTCCAGGTCAATATCGTCGTCGAACTCGGAGATGCCGTAACGCCCCAGGAGATCAAGGAACTCGCGTCGCGACACGCCAAGGATCTCCGCGGCTTTGCCGGTTGAGACAACGCCAAGGGTATAGAGCCGGATCAACACTGACTCGTGCGCCAGTTGCTCAAACTGATCTCTGTTCAGACTCGCGAGGGCGAGCAGTTCGTCAGGGTAGGCAACGTGAATGGTCATAGGCCCCTCCACTGTTTGTCGAGTCGGCATGATAGCATACGCCCGTTCCGGATGATGTCTCGGTCCGCTCGGCCGCTGCGGGGGGTGTTATCTCTGCATAACGTGCTACCGCACCTTCAGGACATATGCCGCCGTCTCGACCATCGCCGTATCAAGCATGCCCGCGCCAAGGTCGGCGAACACGGTGGGCAGCGCCTCTTCCAACAGGATCTCCTCGCGCCACTTCTGGAAGCTGGTGAGAAAGAAGCCGGTGCGCGAGGTGATCGCGCCGAGCGGCCCGTGTTGCCGCAACGTGCCAACGCCCCGCTCCACAAAGGCGGCGTAGAGGTCGTTCCTGGTGCGCGGGTAGGCCTGCTCAAACGTCGCCTTCCACCCCGCGCTGGCGGCGCCAAACGGCGGGTTCATCAGCACCACATCACTCGTACTACAACGAAGTTTTGCCTTTTGCCACATCAGTACGCCGTACGTCTGTCATCCTGAGCGGAGGCGTAGCCGGAGCGAAGGGTCTGCCCGCTGCCCACTACACAAACACAGGACCGGGCTCGCGTGTCCGGACATAGAGCACTGGCACGTACCAGGAACTGCGCTCGGGCTCAAGCACATAGAGCTCGTCGCGGGCGCGGCCCACGGCGGCCTGGACGCTGAGGCCCTGCGCCAGGGCGCTGTAGATGGCGTGGGCGGCGCGATGAACTGCCGTGACGGTGATCCCGAGTTGCATTCCAACAACCAGCGGCACGCCAGCCGCGCTCAGTGCCGGGGCGACTCCCGTCAGTACGCTTGTGCTCCCACTCTCGATACCCGGCCCTTGTGCGCCCCGGCATGCGGCGAGGATCGCCATGCGTGTGCCGCGCAGCGCGACGGCGACCTGGTCGGCGTCGACCAGATCGGCGGAAGCGCCGGGCGTGACCGGGTCGAGCATCAGCACGCCGCGGCCCGCGGCGTACCAGCCGTGGCCGGTGTACTGGACAATGTCGGGCTGATACGTCATCGCCCGCGCCAGGTCGTTGCGCGTCACCGGGCTGACCACGACCACCTCGGCGATGCCCCGGGCATCAAGGTCTTGCCAGAGCCGGCGCAGCTCCGTCTGGGTTTTGGACAGGTCATCCGGTGTGCGCTGGACGTGCGGCACGAGCGAGAGGATACGCAGTCGCCGCCCCTGGCGCGGCTCGAAGGTCGGTAGCGGCCCATCAAGATCCAGGTGGCGCGTGAGCAGCAGGCTCGGCTGCGCGCTGAGCAACAGCGGCAGGCCCTGCGGGGGCCAGAGCAACTCCCAGGGTAGCGCCGCCACCTCCACGGCGTCCGGGGGTACGAGCAGGCGCAGTTCCAGGGAGCGCCCGGTCTGTGCGCCGGGCTCTGCGCGCGGGCCAGTGCTGCAATGCCCGACCCGCTGACCAGGGCTGCGTAGAGCGCCTGCCCGACCTGGCGGGGCAGATCGGCCAGTAGTTCGCCGTCGGCAGCGAGCAGGCCGAGGGCGCGCAGGCGCTCCTGGTCACCGTCGGCCAGGATGAAGGTCGGATGCTGCTGGCGCTCAAGGGCGCGCAGCACCGCCGCAAGGTCGGCGCCGCGGTAAGGCGCGGCGAAGGCGCTGGTGTGCTCGCCGATCTCGGCGGCGCGCCAGCGCACCTGCGCGCCGATGGGGGTGGGCGTGAACTGGAGGGTAAGCACAAGGGCCGCAGGAAGATCAAGGCGGACAGCGGCACTTGCTCCCCGCACAAAGGTTCCTGCGCTCTGGTAGGCGTTTCCTTCGACCTTGACGTCAACGTTGCCAAAGTGGACCTTCCTGGCGCCCCGTTCGCCTGGGGGCGCTGTCGCACGTGAGCTGATGGGACTGCCCAGGACGATATCATCTCCAGTCTGCACGAGCTCGCCACCGACGTCGAGACCACGGTTCTCGAAGGTGATGGTGTCGGTGGCTGGTGCCGTTGCGGCGGCGGCAAGCTCAAGGAGCCGTTCCATCGATCCGTTCAGCGCCGCCAGCGCACGCTCCTGCGCCACAACCTCATTCAGCACCTCCTCGGCCTGGCTGAGCATAGCATCGGTACGCTGCTCCTGTGCCGCGAGCTTTGCTGTCAGGCGCTCGATCAGCCAGCCGTGGTACAGACGCCAGGCCGCATCGTCGTCCGCCAGTGCGGCCCGAAAGGTACGCGCCGCGGTTGGGAGCAGGTGCGCGCGCACGAAGGGCAAGGCGGGCCGGTCTTCGAGCAGCGTCTCGAGGCCTGCGAGCAGATCGCGCTGGGCGGCGGCAAGATCGGCGGGCTCGGTTACGAAGACGCCGTCGAGGGCCGACAGGCAGCCGCGCAGCTCGCGAAACGTCTCTGGATCGGGCTGACCTATCTCCTGCCGGTAGGCAGTCTCGACCTGGGCGAGCGCCTGCTCAAGGGCGCGGCGCGCCGCGCGGGTGAGTGGTGTACCCGGGGTATTCGCCAGTACGGTACGCCGCCACAAACCCACCAACCCCTCGCTGGTCCAATTCACGCCAACACCACCCGCCGCAGTCATCAGCAGTGCGTTGCCGGTCAATGCGCTTGCGCCGAAGAGCAGCGCCCCGGCGATGGTTTTCTGCAGGTCACTCGCCATCGCCGGGCTCCTCAGGTAGATTAGCGGCATTGCGCGCCTGCTCCAGCGCCGCTGTGAGCTCCGCGAGGCGCGGCGCTTCGGGCTCAAGCGCGCGCGCCCGCTCCAGCTCCTCAGCCGCCTCGTCGAGCTGGCCCAGGTCGATCAGCGTACCGGTACGGTTGTGCCGCCACATAGCATTCTCAGGCTCCAGCCCGATCGCACGGTCTCCGGCAGCAAGGCTGGCCTCGAGATCGCCTGCGTTCTCGAGTGCGATGCTAAGCGAGGTGTAGGAGGAGGCCAGATTCGCCCGCAACGCCTCCCAGTTCACACCAGGTGTCTCGGCCAGCTCCGGGGCCAGCAGAGCCTCACCTGCGGCCACGGCGGCTTGCCAGGCAGCTACCTCGCTCTCGCTTGCCTCCGCCGCGCGCACCTGATCGAGGTAGAACTTGAGGGCTGCTTCAAATGCCTGGAGCGCCGGGTCGACGGCCCGGGCGCGCTGGGCGTCGCGGATCTGGCGCAGCCCGTCAAGGCGTGGGCCGAGGGCAGCTATCAGGTTCTCGTCGCCGGCCTGCTCTGCCTGGGCCAGCAGCTGCTCGGCCGCCGCGATCAGCGGATGCTCCAACTCGGCTGGCAGCCGCTGCCAGAAGTCGAGCAAGGCCTGGCTGTCGCCCACCTGAAGCAGCGCACCGATCAGCGACTGGATGAGTAGCTGCGGGTTAGCGGCGACATACTCCTGGTAGGCCCTGGCCAGCTCCGGATCGGTCGTAAGCGCTCGTTGGAACGACGCTTCATCCGTGACGCCTGCAGCTGCGAGGCGGGCCTGGAGATCTGCGGGCAGCGCTGGAGCGGGCTGGTCGGGCGCTGTGGTGAGCCAGTCGGGCAATGGCCCGGCATCAAGCTCGGCCCAGAGGGTCGCGAACTCAGGGCCGAGATCCGAGCGGAACTGTGAAAGGATACGCCGTGCGACTGCGAGATACTGGACGTGCTGCTGGGCTTCAAAGATCTGCACTGCTTCCCAGATCACGGCCAGGGCCTCGCGCAGGCGCGCGCCGCGGTCTTCGCCGGGCACGCTCGCCAGCTCGTGGAGCAGGGCAGCCCGATTGTTCTGGGTCATGGCGTAATCGAGCGGCACGGTCGCGGGCGTTCTGAAGCGGAGGGCCTCATCGTAGGCGGCCAGGGCCTCGCGCAGGCGCGCGCCGCGGTCTTCGCCGGGCACGCTCGCCAGCTCGCGGAGCAGGTTCGCCCGATTGTTCTGGGTCGTTGCATAGTTCAGCGGCACGGTCGCGGGCGTGTAGAAGCGGAGGGCCTCATCGTAGGCGGCCAGGGCCTCGCGCAGGCGCGCGCCGCGGTCTTCGCCCGGCACGCTCGCCAGCTCGCAGAGCAGGTTCGCCCGATTGTTCTGGGTACCAGCGTAATCGAGCGGCACGGTCGCGGGCGTGTAGAAGCGGAGGGCCTGGTCGTAGGCGGCCAGGGCCTCGCGCAGGCGCGCGCCGCGGTCTTCGCCGGGCATGGTTGCGGCCCGCTGCAGCGCGTTGCCGAGCGACCCTTGTGCTCGTGCGATGGCTGCTTCATTCCCCCGCGTCTGTGCGACGGCCAGAACATCTCGCGCCCACCGGTAACCATCGGCGACCAGGCTGAACGCGGCCTGCATAGCGGCGCTGGCAGCGATCAGATCGAGCGCCAGGTCGAGGTCGTTGGCAATCGCCCATGTGGCGGCATGGCGCAGATGGGGGGCCTCCGGCACGATGCGGGCGTAGTCGCCTCCTTTATCGGCCGCTGCGGTCAGGCTCAGGTAGGTCTGGGCATAGGTCGCTGCCGCCGCCTCATATTCGCCCTCGCGATGCAACAGGGCCAGGGCGTAAGCGCGCAACAGGGGGTGCTGGCGCCAGCGCATCGCGCCGTCGGGCTGTTCGATCCGCTCTAGCAGCCCCGCCCCGACCAGGTCGTTGAGCGCCCTGCTTGCCGTCGGCTCATCACAGCTCCAGAGGCCGGCGATCGCCGGCAGATCAAAGCTGGCCGACGGCGCAATGGCCCCAAGCAGCCGGAAGCGCGCCTGGAGGCCTTCAATCCGTGCAAGCGGGCCGTGGCTATAGCTGTACTCCAGCACCGCTGCGACATGCTTCTCTTGTTCGCCTTCGGGGACGACCAGGTCGTTGAAGTCTCTAGCCTCCGCCATGGTGATGAGAATGCGCTCGGCAGTCTTCTGCCAGCTTGCCGGCGTCTCGCCCTCATCGCGCAGCAGGCGCAGCGCCACATCGAGGGCCAGGGTGTGGCGCTCGACGCCCTCCACCAGCTGCTCCAGCCAGGGCACCGCCGCGAGCGCTTCAGGACACCATTCCAGGCGGGAGCTAATCAGCGCAAGCACCTCGTCGTCGCTCAGTCGGCCTAGCTCGTAGCTGCGTCCGCCGACAGCGCGCATGATCCGTGGGCTACGCGTGGTGATAATCAGGTCAATGCCCTTCGGCAGGGCGTCGCGTAACGGGCGGATCGCCTCCAACGACCAGACGTTATCCAGCACCACCAGCAGCCGTCGCTGCCGACTGAGCAGGATGCGCACAGCATCTGGCGCAAAGCGGAGTCGTTTCGTCGTACCCTCTGGACCAACGGCAGCGAGCGCACCCCACTTGTCGAGAATGGGTTGCACCTGCTCTGGCTGCTCCACTGTCGGGCCAAGCTCCTCCCAGAGCACGCCATCGGGATAGCGCCCCTCGTCCACGAAGTGATGGACCAGGAGTTGGGCAAGGGTTGTCTTCCCAATGCCCGCGATGCCCTGCAGGGCCACGGTGCTGCGGCCGCCAATGGCTACTGTGCCGGCCTCGGCGAGCAGTGCCGCGACCTCGGCGATGCGCTCGGGGCGGTCGATCGCATCCTCAGGGACGGCAGGCGGCTCAGGGGGTATCCACGTGCGGGGATGCAGCAGATTGATCGTCGTCTGGTCAATGAAGTCGCCAGCGACCTGGATCAGATCACCCTCGACGGTTGCCTGCTGCACTGAGAACGTAGCTTCACGACGGAGCTGCGGCAGCCCTCCAGTTGCGGGATCGGCGCCAGGGCGTGGCTGCGGCGCCGCCCCGCGTAGCTCCCTCAGCAGCGCGGCGCGCTCGGCGAAGCGTGCACGCAACTCATCAGGGGCACCCTCAGCGGCGCCATCGGCCATGCGCTGGGCTTCGTAGGGTTGGAGCAGCGCCTTTCGATCGGCGAAGACCTGGCGGGCCGCCCCATCGTCGGGGGCCTGCAGGAAGGCCAGCAGCGCGCGAACAACCGGCGGCTGGCGCTCCAGTTCCTCCTTGAGAAAGCCAACTGCCGCCCGCAACTGGGCAAGCAGGGCAAAAAACGCGAGTTCCATAAGCGGTGTACGTAAGAAAGGAACAAGTTACGAATCCAAACGCGGGCCGAGCCTGGTAATAGCATATCGGAGACGACCGCTATTCGGGGCGTCTACCTCGAAGTACTGCTCCAGGATGCCGGCCACATCGCCATCCTTCCCCACAAGGGCCTCGGCAATCGCCCGGGCGGTACGCGGCAGCATCGTACCGCGCCGCACCTTACGACGACTGCCGTACTCGCCGGGGTGCAGCAGGAAGAAGATGGTCATCCGGTTGATCCCGGCGTGCCTGGCGAGGTCCTGGTAGGTCCAGGCGCGCCGGAGGAGTTCCCGTTCGAGCCAGGTACCATCGGGTTGGAGACGAGCGCGGAGACGCATGGGACACCTCCGGGTTGGAGACGAGCGCGGAGACGCATGGGACACCTCGAAGATTCGATAGGCGCAGTGTAAGCAGCCGGTAGGCTGGTGTCAATAGTTCTTTGCTGTCATTCTTGTCATAGTATGTTGTGAACCTGGCACGTGGCCTGATATTATCTCTCCAGGATATCGTTCACCACCGCGAACGCGTATGGCCGCGGATCATTCTCTGCCAACCGACCCTGCCGACCTCGAACTGAGCCTCGCCCCCGCGGGTGACGGCTACGCGCTCACGCTGCGCCTGCACCGCCCCGGCGACGCCGGCGAGCTGCGCCGTGGCCCGTTCAGCGTCGGCATCGACCCGGCGAACCCGCTCAGCCATGCCCGCGATCCGCTGGCCTACGGCGCCGCCCTGCGCGACGCGCACTTCGCCGATCCCGCCGCGGCCCGCGC
>DAOUBZ010000409.1:0-22324 GCA_034432515.1 Chloroflexaceae bacterium
GGGATCAGTGAGGTGCAGGTCTTTGAACTGAGCGACCCCCACGGCATCGCGGCGGCCCTGGCCCTTGAGGCCATGGGCTACTACGCGCGGGGCGAAGCGCCGCGCCACGCTGCCGACGGCGCGATCGCCCCCACGGGGCGCACGCCGATCGCCAGCGCGGGCGGCTACAAGGCCCGCGGCGATGTGGCCGGCGCCAGCGGTGTCTACCAGGTCGTCGAGTTGCTGCGCCAGTTGCGCGGCGCGGCCGGGGCCAGCCAGGTGCCCAACGCGCGCGTGGCGCTGGCCCAGTGTCTCGGCGGCGTGGGTGTCACGGCCGCGACCTGCGTGCTGGTGGCGGAGCACTAGCGCCAGGCGTAAAGCGAAAACTGCCCTGTTATGGGGTTGTTAAGCCCCCGGCGAGGGTCTTTCTGTTTTGCGCTTCATGGGCTACAATGGCGCTGCAATCCGTCGATAAAAGGAGCCAGCATGTTTCAGGAGATGGTCAACGGCAGCATCGCGGTCCTGATCAGACCTTCGGTCTCAACCTTCGAGGAGCACGAGAAGAACAACCTCGGCTGGGCCCTGATCTACTCGGTGATCGCCGGCGTGATCAATGCGATCCTCAATGCGATCCGGGTGGCGCTCTTCCCCGTGACGCTGACCCCCGAGATGCAGGCACAACTGGAGGCCAGTGGGATCGATCCGGCCACCGCCACCGCGCAGCCGGGGCTCTTCGGCTCGATCCTTGGCGCGATCATCGCTACCGTGATCGGGCTGCTGTTAGCCTGGGGGCTCACCTACCTGCTGGGCCGCGCCTTCGGCGGCACCGGGGAGTTTGGTGAACTGGCCTACGATATGGCCCTCTTCGGGGCGCCGCTGACCGTGATCGGCAGTCTGCTGGGCTTAATCCCCATCCTGGGCGGCATCGCAGCGATCGGCCTGGCGATCTACAACCTCTACCTGACCTACCTGGCTATCCAGTCGGGGATGAACCTGCCCGGCAATAAGGCGCTCTATGTCATTCTGATCGAGTTCGCGATCGGCCTGGCGCTCGTCCTGTGTATCGTTCTCTTCTTCGCCGCGGTTTTTGCGGCGATCATAGGCGCGTCGGGCGGCTTTGCGCCGTAGGGACGCCCTCGTTGGCGGGCGTGAGGCGATGAGGCGAGAAGACGATGAGGCGAAGACGCGAGGATGCGAGGACGCGACGACGCGATAGGATCGCCTCCTCGCGTTGTCGTGTCCTCGCGCCTTCGCATCCTTCCTGACTATGAAGCGAGGTTTCAACCATGGAGATTGCTCGTCACTGGCGGCAGCGCGCCGCTCGCTACCGGCTTGAGGGTCAGCGCCACCGCGCCAGCGGTGCCGTGCGTTTCCCGCCACAGCCCCCTGCCCTCGGCGAGGAACCAGACACCTGGGAACCAGTCGCACTGAGCGGGCGCGGCGAGCTCTACAGCTTCAGTGTGCTGCGCCAGCCTCCCGCTGGCTACGAGAGCCTGGGCGTCTATGCCGTGGGTCTGGTGCGCCTGGAGGAGGGGCCACTGGTGAGCGCCCAGCTCACCGACTGTGCTGAGCAGGATCTGGCGATCGGCATGCCGGTCGAGATGGTCACCCGGCGCCTGGCCGATACGGGCGAGGACGGGGTGCTGGTCTACGGTTACAAGTTCCGCCCGCGGCTGAGTTGGGGCGAATGATGATTCGCCCCAACCTGGGAAATCTGGTTTCCCCACGCGCCTTCCCCAGGGATGGTTATGACGCCTACGGCCCCGTCGCTCTACGACATGACGCTCCCTGAGCTGGAGGCGCTGCTGCGCGCCTGGGGCGAGCCGCCCTTTCGCGCCCGGCAACTCTATCGCCAGCTCTATGTGAACCTCGCCGCGGATCCGGCCGCGATGAGCGATCTGCCGGCGGCCCTGCGTGAGCGTCTGCGCGCCGAGACGCGCCTCGGCAGCCTGCGGCTCGAGCGGGTGGTTGAGGCCGACGATGGCTTGACCCGTAAGGCGCTCTTTCGCCTGACGGGCGAAGCCGTGCTCGAGACGGTGCTCATGATCTACCCCGATCGGGCCACCGTCTGTGTCTCGACCCAGGCTGGCTGCGCGATGGGCTGTGTCTTCTGCGCTACCGGCAAGCTGGGCCTGTTGCGCAACCTGTCGAGCGGCGAGATCGTCGAGCAGGCGCTGTGGGCCTCGCGCGAGTTGCGCCGCTGGCAGCGCAGCGCGGCGCCCGTGGCCGCGCCGGCCCACCCACGGGATACTGCCGAGACCCTCGGCGACGACGGGCAGTGGTGGGGCGCCGAGGGTGAGCCCTTCAGCGAGCGGGTGACCCGCCAGGTGGGCCGCATCACCAACCTGGTGTTTATGGGCATGGGCGAGCCGTTCGCCAACTACGATCGCTGGTGGGCCGCGGTCGAACGGCTCCACGATCCGCAGGGCTTCAACCTGGGCGCGCGGAGCATGACCGTCTCGACGGTGGGTTTGCCTCCCGGCATCCGCCGGCTGGCCGGTGAGCGGCTACCGATCAACCTGGCGATCTCGTTGCACGCCCCCGACGACGCGCTGCGCTCGGAGTTGATGCCCGTCAACCGGCGCTACCCGTTGGCCGAGTTGCTCGCTGCGACCCGCGAGTACATCGCGCGCACCGGGCGGCGTGTCAGCTTCGAGTACGTGCTGCTCCAGGGGCGCAACGACCACCCGCACCAGGCGCTGGCCCTGGCGAAGCTGCTGCGCGGCCAGGGGGTGAGCAAGGGGCCGCCGCTGCTCTGCCACGTCAACCTGATCCCCTGGAACCCCGTCCCGGGTATGCCGCTCGGCCGCTCCGAGCGCCAGCGCGTGCTCGCCTTCCAGCAGATCCTGCTCGACTACCAGGTGCCCTGCACCGTGCGCGTCGAGCGCGGCGTCGCCATCGCGGCGGCATGCGGCCAGTTGGCAGGTATGGACGCCTGAGCCGGACGGTCGCCAATGGTATAATGCGTGGCAGTATGCCACGCCTGTACCGCCAGCGCCCACTGCCCCTGCTCATCCTGCTGCTGAGCCTGCTCCTCGCTGGCTGCACCGCGCTCCCGCAGTCGCCGGCTGCGACCACCGCGCCGGCGGCGACGCCGCCCGCCGGGGCCGGTGGCACGCTGATCATGACCCTGGGCGCCCGCGACCCACAGACCCTCGACCCGGCCCTGGTGGGCGATACGACCAGCGCCTTTGTGGTGCGCCAGCTCTTCAGCGGGCTGGTGCGGCTCAGCAGTGAGCTGGAGCCCGTGCCGGACCTGGCCGAGCGCTGGGAGCTCTCGTCCGACGGGCGCACCTATACCTTCTTCCTGCGCCCGGAGGCGCGCTTCGCCGATGGTACGCCGATCAGCGCCGAAGACGTGCGCGCGAGCCTGGAACGGGCCGCCGACCCGGCTCTAGCCCCGGCCCTACCCGCCCGTGCCTACCTCGGCGATATCGTCGGCGTGCGCGAGAAGCTCAGCGGCCAGGCCACCACGATCAGCGGCCTGCAGGTGCGCGATCAGCGCACCCTGGCGATCACCATCGACGCACCGAAGAGCTACTTCCTGGCCAAGCTGGCCCACCCCACCAGTTTTGTGGTTGACCGGCGCGCCGTTGCGCGGGGTGGCCAACGTTGGACCGAGCAGCCCAACGGCAGCGGGCCGTTCATCATTGAGCGCTGGGATCACGACCGGCTGCTCGTGCTGGCCCGCAACCCGGCCTTCTACCGCGAGCCGGCCCGCCTCGACCGGGTGCGGATGCTGATTGGCGCTGCCGCGAGCAATCCCCAGGTGCTCTACGAACAGGGCGAGATTGACCTGACCAGCGTGCCGATCTATGCGCTGGCCCGCGTCCGCGACGACAATAATCCGCTCTCACGGGAGTTGCTGAGTGTGCCGCAGCTCTCGCTCTTCTACATCGGGATGAATGTCACCCTGCCGCCCTTCGATGACCCCAAGGTGCGCGAGGCGTTCACCTTGCTGCTCGACCGCCAGAAGATCGCCGAGTTGTCGCTGCAGGGGGCGGCACGGCCCGCCGCCGGGGTGCTGCCGCCGGGTATGCCTGGCTACGACCCCGCGCTGGCGCTCGTGCAGCCCGACATCGAGCGGGCCCGGGCCCTGCTTGCCGAGTCGCGCTACGGCGGCGCGGCCGGCCTGCCGCCGATCGTTGCCTATGGCGGCTGGGCCGACACGCTGCGCGACGTGGCCGAGCAGGAGCTCGGCCTCACGATCGAGGTGCGCGACTATGAAGACTTCGGCGCCTTCCTGGCCGCACTCGAGACGAAGAAGCTGCCAATGTTCAGCAGCGGTTGGGTCGCCGACTACCCCGATCCCGAGAACTTCCTCGACCTGCTGTTCCGCAGCGGCAGCAGCGAAAACCACTTCGCCTATAGCAACCCCGCAGTGGACGCCTTGCTGGACCAGGCGGCGGTCGAGCCGGACGAAGCAACCCGCCACGAGCTGTACCGCGAGGCCGAGCGGCGCATCCTCGCCGACGCGCCGCTGATCCCGTTGTACCATGATGTCGAATACATGCTGGTCAAGCCCTATGTGCGTGGCCTGGAGTTGACGCCCCTGGGTATCCTCGATCTGTCAACGGTGGAACTGGTGCGCTAGCGCGCTCTTCGAGCGATAAGGCCTATGTCAAAAGTACAGAACATCAAAGGTATGCGCGACCACCTGCCGCAGGCGATGCTGCTGCGTCAGCATATCCTGGCGGTGGTGACCCGGGTGGCCGAGCGCTATGGCTTCGAGCCGCTGCAGACACCGGTGCTGGAGTACGCCGAAGTGCTTGAGGGCAAGCTCGGCGACGAAGAGAAGCTGATCTACCGTTTCGAGGACCAGGGTGGCCGGCGCCTGGCCCTGCGCTACGACCAGACGGTACCCCTGGCGCGGGTGGTGGCCCAGTATAGCGGCACGCTGACCCTGCCCTGGCGACGCTACGCCTACGGCCCCAGCTACCGGGGCGAGCGCCCGGCCCGCGGGCGCTACCGCGAGTTCTACCAGTTCGACGCCGATATCATTGGCAGTAGCTCGCCCCTTGCCGATGCCGAGATCGTGGCCCTGCTCAGCGAAGCACTCGACGAACTGGGTTTCCCCGGCTTCACCACACTGCTCAACCATCGCCAGGTGCTCGGTGGCATCGCCCGGGTCAGTGGCCTCGATGAGCAGGCGGCGGGCGGCGTGTATCGGGCGATCGACAAGTTCGACAAGATCGGCGCAGAGGGCGTGCGCGAGGAGTTGCTGCGCCTCGGCGTGAGCCCCACGGCAGCCGATCAGATCCTGCTGCTGGTCCAGATCGAGGGGGAGCCCGCTGCGGTCCTCGCGGAACTCGCGGGCCGTCTGGCCGGCGATGCGCGCGCGACCGACGCCCTGGAGAACCTGCAAGCTATCCTCGCCGGTCTGGCGGCCATGGGTGTGCCCGCGGAGCGCTACCGGGTCGCGCCGCGCCTGGCCCGTGGGCTTGCCTACTACACCGGCATGGTCTTCGAGTCGATCACGCCCCACTGGCCGGAGGGCTCACTGCTCGGCGGCGGTCGCTACGACGAGCTGATCGGCCAGTTCGCCGGGCGCCCCATCCCGACGGTCGGCCTGGCCTTCGGCATCGACCGGCTCCACGATGTGATGGAAGAGTTGGGCCTCGGTCCGCGGGCCAGTAGCCCCGCCACGGCCTATGTGACCATCTTCGGCGCGGAACTGGCCGGCGCAAGTCTGAGCCTGGCCCGTGAGTTGCGCGCGGCGGGCATCAATACCCTGGTCAGCCTCGACCCGGGCGCCGGCCTGGGCAAGCAGCTGAAGGAGGCCGACCGCAAGGGGGTCCGCTACGCCCTGGTGCTTGGCCCCGACGAACTGGCCCACGGCGAAGTGGTGCTCAAAGATCTGCGGAACGGCGAGCAGCGCAGCGTGCCCCGTGAGGCAGTGCTGGCGGCAGTGCGGGCGGAGGGGTATTCTCGGGTGTAGGGGTAGGGGGGTGGAGGTATTGTCCTCACAGCTCCCTACCCTCCCTCGCTGCCGCCCGGCCAGCGAAAGCTCCCATCGGGCCGTGGCGCAAAGGGGTAGACCGCCACCACTGCATCGAGGTTGAGCGGGCCGTAGAGGTGAGGGAAGAACTGACCAGGGTGCGCCTCCTCGTAGCGCAGTTCGGCGGTGAGCCGCGCCGGGTCCACGGCGAGCAGCAAGAGCCCCGCCTGGCCGTGGAACAGCGCATTGGCCACGCCGAGCACCTGCTCACGGGTCGAGAGGTGGATGAAGCCCTCGCTGGTCAGTGTGTCGGCGGTGTAACTGCCGGCGGCCCGGGCCGTCTCCCAGGCTGCGCTATTGGTGATGTGGAAGATCATGCAAACATTCCTTCCGGCGCGGCAACCCGCTCTGTTTGTGAGCGCGTCACCCCGATCGCCAGGAGGCCGTCCTGCAGCGTGGCTGCAGTACGCAGTGTGGAGAGATCGACCCCGAGGTGGACCAGCGTCTGCGCGACCTCGGGGCGCATGCCGACAAGCAGCGTCTCGGCGCCCATGAGCCGGGCGGCCGTCGCCACGCGTAGCAGGGCAGCGGCCACCTGCGTATCGACAACAGCGACACCGGTGATGTCGAGCACCACCATGCGGGCGCCCCGCTCCTCGACCCGTTCGAGCAAGGTGGAGAGCAGCAGCGCGGCCCGCTTGCTGTCGACATTGCCGACGACCGGCACCACCAGCGTTCCGGCACTGATCGGGATAATCGGCACCGCGAGCTCGGCAATGACCCGGTTGAGCTCCTGCTGGGCCTCCAGGCTAGCCTGGAGCTGGGCGGCGACGGAGCGCTGCTGATCGACAGCCTGGCGCAGAGCGGCGGTGCGCTCCTCGACGCGCGCCTCGAGTGCGCTGTTGCTGGCAGCGAGCGCCTCGCTGGCCGCCTCGGCCTCGGCACGGGCCGCCTCGGCGGTGCCGAGCGCGCGGCTTGTGGTGCGGGCGCTGAGGAAGGTGATCAGCGCAACCACACTCAGGAGCAGCGGCGCGCTGAGTATGGACTGGCGCCAGATCATGCTGACCCGCAGTTCAGGCGGCAGCAGCCCGAAGCCGATGCCGCTGCCCACAATCGCCAGCGCCAGCACGCCCCAGACGTGGACGGGCGGCAGCAGCACGCCGGCGCAGAGCACCGGCAGGACCATGAAGAAGATCCCGTTGGGCTGGTTGTTGCTCGTCGGGAGCGAGCCGCTGATCACCAGGAGCGTGGTGCCGATCAGGATGTAGGCGCCCAGGTTCACCTGGCCGGCGCGCCCGAGGAGGACCACGCCGGCGAAGGCGATGGCGGCCCCACTCAGCCAGACCAGGCCCATCGTCGTGTACACGGTCGCAATAATAACCGGAATCAGGGCCAGGGCCAGAATCATCAGGCCGAGCGCGATGATGATCAGCTGCTTGCCCCGCCGCCGCACGTTCTCGTCCGGCGAGTTTACCCGGACAATCCACGTAGCCAGGTTGTTCATCGCACCCATCCTCTCCGCGCAGTACCTGAACTGAGCGCGCACCGATGGGCCAGATTATAGCTGCCGGGTGCAACCGGCTTGACACCACCTGGCCGCCGCGGTAAGCTGCCCGGGCTGGACCAAATGTTTCCCAGGAGGACGATGCAACGATTGCTCACCGTGCTGATCCTCGCCGGGATGAGTTTCCTGGCTGCTCAGGGCACCGGGCTCCGGCTCTTCTTCCACCTGAGCTACCTGCTGGTGGCCCTGCTGATCCTCTCGCTGATCTGGGCCTGGCTCAACCTGCGGGGTCTCGACGTCGAGCGTGAGACGCTGACCCAGCGCGCCACCGTGGGCGAGTACGCCCGCGAGCGGATCAGCCTGCGCAACCGCTGGCCGCTGCCCAAGCTCTGGGTCGAGCTGCACGACGACTCGGAGCTGCCCGCGCACGGCGCCGGCTTCGTCGCCTCGCTGGCTGGCCGCGAATGGGAGCGCTGGACGGCCCGCACGCTCTGCACCAGGCGCGGGCGCTTTCGCCTCGGCCCGGCAACCCTGATCAGCGGTGACCCCTTCGGCATCGTGCGCCTGCGGCGGGTCGTCCCCACCACCAGCGAGATCCTGGTCTACCCGCAGACGGTGGATCTGCCCGACTTCCACCTGCCTAGCGCCGAGTTGCCCGGGGGACAGGCCACGCGCGCCCGGACCTTCAACGTCACACCCAATGTGGCCACGGTGCGCGAGTACGCTCCGGGCGACAGTATGAACCGCATCCACTGGCGCTCGACGGCGCGCCTTGGCCAGTTGATGGTCAAGGAGTTTGAGCTCGACCCCAGCGCCGACATCTACCTGGTGCTGGACATGCAGGAGCGAACCGTGGTGCGCGATCCGCGGCTCAGCGATACGGCAGGGCCACCGGCCGATCCACGCGAGCAGGGCCCCTGGTGGGCGCGGCAGCCCGACACCGCCCAGGCCCGGCCGGGCCTCCTGGTCAGCACCGAGGAGCACGCCGTCATGGCCACCGCGTCACTGGCCCGCGCCCTGCTGAGCCAGAACCGGGTGGTCGGGCTGGTGGCCTGGGGCCAGCACCGCGAGCTCATTCCCGCCGAGCGCGAGGCGCGCCAGCTCTTCAAGATCCTCGAGGCCCTGGCGGTGCTGCGCGCCCACAGTGCGCACGGGCTGGCCGAGGTGCTCATGGCCGAGAGCCAGCGCTTCGGACGCAACTGCACCCTCGTCGTGGTCACCGCATCGGTCGATCCACGCTGGGTGAGCGCGTTGCAGCAGCACCTCTCCCGTGGGGTGCGGGCAGCGGTGCTGTTCGTGGATCCACAGAGCTACGGCGGCTGGCGCGACCCGGAGCCGGTCTTGCGCCATCTGGCCGAACTGCGGGTGCCAACCTACCGGCTGCGGCAGGGCCAGCCGCTCCCTGATGCGCTCCGGGCGCCACTGGAGTTGGGCGAGGCGGCGTGAGACGTGGAGGCAACCCCCATGGCCTACAGCTTCATCTACCCTGGCGCGATCCACATCCACACGACGTACTCCGATGGGACCGGCACCTTCCCCGAGGTGATTGCCGCTGCCCGTGAGGCGGGGCTGCGCTGGATCATCGTCACCGACCACGACACCCTGGAAGGGCTGCCCTACGCCGGCTGGCACGATGGCCTGCTGGTGATCGTCGGCCACGAGATCACACCGCCGCGCAACCACCTGCTGGTCCTCAATCTGAACGAGGTGATCAGCAATCGGCTGGCGCCGCAGGCATTCATCGACGAAGTCTACGCCCGGGGCGGCTTCGCGATCATCGCCCATCCCGACGAGCGGGTGCGTAACGACTTCAAGGACTGCTACCGCTGGGACGACTGGACGATTGACGGTCCAGGCGAGCGTGCTGGGCAGCCGGTTGGGCTGGAACTGTGGAACCTGATGAGCGACTGGGGCGAGAACCTGACCCGGGGCAACCGTTACGCCCACTACTTCGTGCCGAGCCTGGGGCTCAGCGGGCCGACGCCGGCCACCCTGGCCTGGTGGGATCGGCTGAACATGCTCGGGCGGCGCACCTTCGGCATTGGCGGCATTGATGCGCACGCCTTCAAGCACCGCGCGCCCTGGGGCGAGATCGAGGTCTTTCCCTACCGCTGGCTCTTCGGCACACTCACGAACTACCTGCTGCTGGAGCGGCCGCTCAGCGACGACCCTGCGCTGGCCACCAGCCAGATTTACGCGGCGCTGGCCGCGGGCCGCAGCTACTTCGTGAACCGGCTGGACGGTGCGGCGCCCTCGATTGTCTTTACCGCGCGCCGGGGCAACGAGGTCTACACCATCGGCGACACGGCTTCGATCGTTGATGGCCCCTTGCTGATCGAGGCCGACGTGGGCAGCAATGCCTATCTCCGCCTGATCGCCGACGGCGAGGTGCTCACCAGTGGCGTGCGGCGCCTGCGCCAGAGCATCGACGCAGGCGCGGTGTACCGGCTGGAGGGGTACGTGGGGGGCAAGTCGTGGTTGTTTACGAATCCGATCTTCGTGGAGGATGCACCCGAGCTGGAATAACGATGAACGACACCATCCCCTCAGCCCAGGCGTTCAACGATTAGCCGGTTGCGCCCGCGGCGCTTGGCGGCGTACATCAGGTCATCCGCGGCGCGAATGAGTTGCTGGTAGCTTCTGCAGCTCTCGGCGAAGGCCAGGCCGAGGCTTACCGTTACTCGCAAGTGTGGCCGGAGTGCTCCCCAGGGATGGGCTTCGATCGCCTGGCGGGTTCGCTCACAGCGGTCGATCGCCGCGTCTCGGCTTGCGAGTGGTAGCACGAGCATAAATTCGCCGCCGCCGTAACGCCCGGCCAGATCCTCACGACCCAGCTGGCTCTGACAGATCCGGGCCGCGGTCTGCAGGACCAGGTCGCCAATATGGCGTGAATACTTGTCGTTGATCGCCTTCAGGCCGTCAATATCGAGCATGGCAACGGCCAGAGTGCCGTGTTGGGCACCATAGGCAAACAGTTGTGCGATCTGACCTTCGAGGTAGCGACCCTTAAACAGACCGGTCAGACTGTCGCGGATGCCAAGCTCGCGGATCTGGTCGTGGAGATGGGCGATCTCGAAGATCCGTTGTTGCAGCGCCTCTTCGGTGCGGCGGCGATCGGTAATGTCCATCAGGAGCCCGTCCCAGAGAATGTCGCCATTGGGCTGCACCTCCGGGCGCGAGGCGCCCTGGATCCACTTCTCCTCGCCGCTGGGAAGGATAAAGCGTCCTTCCCAGTGCCAGGGGCGCAACGAGCGCGCCGATTGATCAACCGTGATCTGAAAATCGAGCATGTCATCAGGATGGATGAGCCGGATCAGCACCTGGGCGTCGGCGCGTAACGCTTCGGGTTCAAGGCCGAAGAACTCGCGGCATCCGTCGCTGGCAAATGGGAAGTAGGCGCTGCCATCGGGCCGGCGCACGAATTGGTAGACCATGCCCGGCACGTTGGCCGCCAGCCGATGGTACGGGGCATACTCACTTGCACGTGTGGCGGCCAGCTGCCGCTCCAGTTCGGCAACCCGCTGCCGCAGCCGCGTAACCTCTTGTTCGAGGTCGGTCCGAGTCGTCGTCATGAGACCGTTTCACGCCGATACTGCTCTACCAGCCGGTTCTTCTGGATCTTGCCGGTGGCGGTTTTGGGCAGGGCAGTAATGAAGACCACCACCCGTGGGCACTTGAAGTCGGCCAGGTGCGCCTGGCAGTGGCTCGTGAGCGCTTCGGCACTCACCGCAATGTCGGGACGCGCGACAATAAAGGCCGCCACTTGCTCACCCCAGACCGGGTCAGGCAGACCGACCACAGCTGCTTCAGCCACTGCCGGGTGACGGTAGAGCACCTCTTCGATCTCTTTGGGATAGATGTTCTCGCCGCCGCGGATGATCATCTCCTTCTTGCGTCCGACAATGAAGAAGTAGCCCTCGGCGTCGCACGATCCCAGGTCTCCAGTATACAGCCATCCGTCACGGATGGTAGCAGCAGTGGCTTCAGGGTTCTTGTAGTAGCCCTGCATCACATTGGGACCACGGATGACAATCTCGCCGACTGCTCCCACCGGTAGCGGCTGGCCCTGCTCGTCGACGATCCGCACCTCCTGGCCGGGGAGTGCCACCCCGATCGAGCCAATCTTACGCGGTCGCCCGTCGAGCGGGTTCAGCGTGCTCACGCAGGTTCCTTCGCTCAGCCCGTACCCTTCGAGGATGAAGGCCTTGTAGCTCTGCTCGAAGCGTTCGAAGACCTCCACGGGCATCGGTGCGGCTCCGCAGATGCAGACGCGCAGGTTGCTCAGGTCGTACTGCGCGGCGTCGGGCAGCCCATTGAGTATGGCGTAGATCGTGGGCACAGCGCTGAAGCTGGTAGCGCGGTAGCGCTCGAGCGCCGGGAGAAACTCACGGGGCGAGAAACCCTCCAGCAGGATCAACGCGCTGCCCTGATACAGCGCCGAGAGCACGCTGGCCACCTGCGCGTTGACGTGGAACAGCGGCAGCATGCAGAGTAGCCGGTCGTTCGCGCTGATCTGGCATGCCGTGGCATACGACCAGACATCGAACAGATAGTTGGCGTGCGAGAGCAGTACGCCTTTCGGGCGCCCGGTGGTGCCCGACGTGTAGATGATGCTGGCGATGTCATCGGGTCTCACCGCGACGCTCAGGGGATCAGCCGGGGTTTCGATCAGGCTGCTGAAGGGCTGAACTGGCAGATCGATCGCGCTCACGGCAGCTGTGCCGACGATCAGCACCTGGCGTAAGCCTGGACAGTCAGCGAGGCCAGGGCCGACGATCGGCAGCAGTTCAGCCGCGACGATGAGCAGCACACTGTCGGAGTCCTGCAGGATGTACTGGACCTCTTCGGCTTTCAGACGCGGGTTGATCGGTACCGCGACAGCGCCGAGGGCTGCGCAGGCGAAGAAGGTCGTGAGGAACTCGGGGCAGTTGGCGAGTAGCACGGCGACTTTGTCGTGGTGGCCAACGCCACGGGCGCGCAGACCGTGAGCCGCCCGTCGCACCTGGCACGCGAATGCGGCGTAACTCAACTCCTCGTCGCGCCAGTAGAGGTAGGTCTGCTCGCCACGCTCGCTGGCCTGTCGCTCCAGCAGTGTGTAGAGTGTTCTATCCATGGTCGATGGTTCATCTTGATACTGGGGAAACGGCCCACCGGGGCAGCTGGCGCCCTGCTGGTGGTTGGGGGGGCAACCCGCTTGCGTGCTGGTTGCCCCCTGCCCCGGCTGCCTACAACTCGCGTCCCAGCCACTCCCGGTAGAACGTCTCCAGGTCGGGCTGGAAGCTATGCACGATCGGGTAGCCTGGTGGTACTGCCTCGACTTCGAGCAGCGTACCATCGAGCGGGTCGATGTACTCGCGCAGCTCCATCCAGCCTGGCGTGCAGTGCATCATCGCCGGGTACAGCTCCTCCAGACTGGCATCGCTGTCACGCACCCTGATCCGCGCCTTCAGCTTCCAGTTCTGTCGATAGTCACCAAACTCGTAGCCGCTGCGGCTTTTGGTGACGATACTACCGTCGGGCTTGCGCACGATGAACAGGTGTGGTCCCAGCGGCAATAGGATCGGATCATCCCAGGACACCCGTTCCTGCAAGACTGCGATGTAGGTTGCGAAGCGCTCAGCATCCTTGAAGTTGCTCATCATCGCCTTGAGCTGCGGCCACTCCAGCTTGCCATCGACCAGGTCAGCGATGGTAGATGTATCATAGTGGGTCATAATGCGCCTCCCTATAGTGACCAGTCGGCGTCCAGGTTCCAGAAGGTGCGGAAGTGGGCTGCCCAGGTCGGGCTGAGGCTCATGCTCTCCTGGTACATCTGGCGTACTGGAGCAATAAAGTCTTGTTGCACCACCCTGGTGCGCTGCTGGGCGATCCATTCCTCGACCGGCATGCTCTGTGCAATGCGCTCGTGCCGCATTGCCGCTCGCTGCTCGCTGGTCGCTGCCGCATCCAGTTCCCATTCGCCATCGGCATTCTGGACCGCCACCACGCCGTAGGTGCTCACGGCAAACCGTGGCAGCAGGTAGCCCTCGTTCAGGTCGCGCACCACGGCGGCTGGATCACGCTCCAGCACATCGCCCAGACCATTGCCGCCCCGCAGCACGCTCAGATACAGATCGTGCTCGGCGTGGGGGTCGGGCAGGTGGATGGTGCGCTTGTCACGTTCGAGGACGCCCTCGACATGCGCAACCATCTGGCTGTTCTCCGGGTCTTCGTCACTAACTGGATAGGGCAGTTGATGCGCGATGCGGCGGGCCATGTCGGTATGTTTGATACTCTGGCGATAGCCGGCGAAGGCCGGGTAGCCGCCGAAGAGGCCTGTACCAAGGAAGACGTTGCCTTCGCCGAGGTTGTAGAGCACCTGGCTGGGAGTGTTGTAGACCATACGGATCGACTCGAAGCCGCTACCGCCACGAAACTTGCCCGGCCCCGCCGAGTTGGGGCGGATGCGCCGGCCAAGGTAGAGCAGTGGCTCGAGGATCTCCCAGGCCTCGACATCCCCCATATCGCCCTCGGGGTTCCACATCGCGGCGCAGGTGTCCTCACCATCCATCACGTAGCGCGCCGAGGTGCCGCACGAGCTCATCTCGAAGTTGGTCCAGGCGCCGGGCTGTCCATAGTGATTGATGCCACCGCCCTGGGTCATGTTCCATGTTCCTGGGTGCCCCGCCAGTACCTCCTCGAGGTACCCCCGACCCACGTAGGCCATGCCCAGGGCGCGGAAGATGCCCGAGTAGCCGGGGATAAGATAGACCCAGGCGATGCTCACTGAGCAGAAGGTGTTGTCGGGGTTGGCCCATGAGCCATAGGGCAGGTTGTTCTGGATGGCGAAGTAGGCGCCGTCGTTGACCTTATCATTTGGCACAAGCGATTGGGTCAGCAATACCCACAGGCCACCCTGCATGGCGCTCGGCGGGGCGTTGAACGAGTGGTGCCCCCACTTGCTTGCCCCCTCGAAACTGACCTTGAACTCGCCGGCTGCGCCGATCTCTACCTCCAGTGGCGCGTGCATGAGGGTATCTCTCGCCGCCTCGGGCGGCAGCCGGCCTGCCTCACCGCCAAAGGTGACGTCCATGAAACTCGGTACGACATACTTGCCGGGAATGGTCAATTCCTTGACCCGCTGGATGAATGACTGCCGGCCATCCTCGATCACCTCGCGGATGAAGCGCTTGTAGGTCTCGATACCTTCCTCGCGGATCACCCGGTAGACTGCCTCTTTGATCATCTGACAGCCAGCGATGCGCGTCTGCTGGTCGAGCATCCAGTAGAAAGGCAGGCGCACAGCGGTCTGGCAGCGCAGTTCATAGTCACGGTGCAGTCGATTCTTTGAGCCGACTTTTTGCGCCGAGAGCATGAAGCCGTCCTCGTAGCGGTGGATCGGGCCCATGGGCATGCCCGAGGGCAGTGGCGCACCCACGTCGATCACGTGGGTAACGCCGGCAGCCCAGCCGATCAGTTCGCCCTCCCAGAAGATCGGCAGGATGTCTTGCACATCGGCGTTATGCACGTCACCGATGAAGGCATCGTTGTTGCAGAAAATGTCGCCGTCCTCGATGCCAGGATTCTCCTCGTAGTTGTTGCGGATCATCCATTTGATCGCATCCGACATCGTATGCACATGGACCATGATCCCGGTCGAGAGGGTGATGCTGTCGCCCTCGGGGGTGTAGAGCGCGAAGCAGAGCTCGCCGATCTCACGCACAATTGGTGAGGCCGAGATGTTCAGCGCCGTTTCGCGGGCATTGACCATGCCGCCGCGCAGGCGCGAGAAGATTTTCTCATAGCGAATTGGGTCCGCCTCCTTCAGCGTGAGACGATCGATGCCGTAGTAATGACCAGTCTCGCTGAAGCGGCGCTCACTCTCCTCCAGCATCGCACGAACGGGCTGTCCACCCCAGCCAATCCCGGCACCTCTGGTCTGGTCGGTGGTGATGGTCATAGTTACTTGCTCCTTCTAAAGGCTTTCATGTATGGGTGTTGGCGCCACCACAACGCCTCACGCCTGCTGCATGTGGAAGATGTCGTGCTGATCAAGCCAGACGAGCCGACCAGGCGGTACAATCAGGGTGCAGGCCGGGGCCTCGATGATCGCTGGCCCGACGATCCGGTTGTCTGCGTGCAGCCGATCCATGGCATAGATAGGCGTGGTTGCCCAGGTGCCTTTCCAGTAGACCTCGCGGGTGCCGACCTGTGCCTCGGCGTCGGGGGTGGGGTTACCAGCCGCGCGATGGGGCAGTGCGGGCTTCTCCACCTCCACTGCGCCGGTCATAATCGCGCGGGTCGCCAGGTAGCCAAAGTCAGGTGTGCGTGCGGCGTTGTAGTAGATCTTGGCATAGAGTTCGTCAAAGGCGTGGACCAGTTGCGCCATGTCGCCTGGCTCCTCGATCCGCTGCACCGGCGAGCGAAACTCGAGGTCATTGAGCTGGCCGTAGTACTGCATACGGATGGCCGGTTTGAACCGGATCTGCTCGCGCGCAATGCCGCTCTTTGCGAACTCGGCGGCCACCTGGTCGGCGAGCGTGTCCCAGGCAGCGTTGATCGCACCGCCGAGCTGCAGCATGGTTGCGGTGTCGCTGCCGGGGAAGATCGGCAGGTCGATCGAACGGTCATAGCGATACTCGAAGTCGCCGCAGGCGCAGCCGAAGGCTGAGAAGCCGGGTGCCCAGGTCGGGATGAGCACATCGGCGAAATTGAGCCCGGCCGAGTAGCCACTCACATGGAGCGGGCCGCCGCCGCCGTAGGAGAGCAGTGTGTAGTTTTCGGGGCCATAGCCTTTGCCGATGATCCGCCCGAGCAGGTCGTTCTTGAGGCTGTCCTCGAATAGCTCCACCACACCGGCTGCGGCCGCGTAGACATCAAGGCCCAGCGGTGTGGCGATCTGCTGTTGCACGGCCGCGATCGCACGCTGTCGATCGAGTTTGATCTCGCCGCCCAGAAAGTTGTCCGGGTTGAGGTAGCCGAGGACCACGTTACAGTCGGTGATCGTCACCGTATCGACTCCACCCTCGGGGTAGCACATGCCCACCCGCGCGCCTGCGCTGTCGGGGCCAATCTCGATGCGCCGGTTGCTCGGGTTCACACGCACGAAGGAGCCGGTACCCGCGCCGACCGAGTCGATCTGCACCAGAGGAATGTTGAGCAGGAAGCGGGCAACATCGGGTACGTTCTTGATCTGGTACTCGCCGTCGGTGATCAGCGCGATGTCGAACGAGGTGCCACCGATATCGGTGCAGGCAACATTCGGCGCGCCGATGCGCTCGGCCAGATACTTTGCCCCGATCACCCCGCCGATCGGGCCGGAGATCAGTGTGCGTGCCAGTTCGCGTGCGTCGATTGAGATCGTGCCGCCGTGGCTGGCCATCACCCGCAGGTCGAAGTTCGCTCCGTGCGCGCGGGTCACCGCGCGCACCCGCTGCAGTTGCTCGCGTGAGGGTTCGGCGGCATATGCTTCCAGGAGCGTCGCATTCAGCCGTGGGAAGTCGGCCCGCAATGGGTACAACTCCGACGAGAGATAGATCGGCACGCTGCGGCCCGTTGCCACCATCACATCGTCAGCGATTGCGCGCACTCGCAGTTCATGCGCCGGGTTTTTGAAGGAGTAGATCAAGTTGACGACGATCGCGTCGACGTCCATCGCCAGCAGTTCTTCGACCGCGATACGCGCCTCGTGTTCGTAGAGTGGGATGGCAACCTTGCCGAAGACGTCGACCCGCTCGCGCACGCCAAAGATGCGCTTGCGCGGCACCAGCGGCGCATTATGGTGATGGGTCACGGTGTGCAGACGGTCGGAATACGAGTAGCCCAGGTAGGTCTGGATAGCTCGCTCGAGGCGCAGGTAGTCTTCCATCCCGGCGGTGACGATCACGCCCACTCGCCGGCCCTTGCGCTCAAGCAGACGGTTGAGCATCGCCGTCCCTGAGTAGATTCCGCTGACCATGCCGGCCAGGCTCTCCTCGACCGTGGTGTCCCAATAGCTCAGTGCGTCACGTGCCGAGTTGAGAAAGCCGATCGACTCGTCGTGAGGCGTCGTCTGAGCCTTGCCCACGACGAACTCGCCCCGTTCATTGATGATGAACGTGTCGGTCATGGTGCCCCCGGCGTCGATCGCCAGGATGCGCGGACGGTATCCCGTGCCGTTGCTCATGCTGCGTGCTCCTTTGCTCACAACGTGCGGTATGCAATTGAGATCGTGGAGATCTCTGGTATCATGCCAGAAGGCCATGGTGCGTTCTTGACTGTGAGTGAAGCGTTTCTTGCCTGTTCGTGAACAATTGCCACGAACGGGCTGCCGACAATGGAGACGGCAGTGGACGGACACGCTGTTGTGGAGCCGACGCTCTGGCGCTATGGGGTGGTCGAGGTGGCCTGGTTGGAGCAAGCGGCGCGGCTTATGCCGACGCGATCGCCTGAGCAGACGGTGGGGTTGCTGCTGGCGCACGGGGGCGCCGTGCAGATTGGGGTTGAGGAACACTGGTGGGCGTCAGCGCCGGTTTGTGCAGCCTCGGTGAGTGAGGATGGACCAGGCTCGTACGGTGAACGCGTTCGTGAACTGGTAGGTGACAGCGGCTGGCTATGGGGTGGATGCGCGCCACTGGTGGTGTGGCCCTGTCCCCCGGGCCGCGGCTTGCTCGTCCGCCTGCCCGTCGGGGTACTCGCAGCGAGGCTTGGTGGTGTGGCAGTACGCGACGGGCTGGTGCTGCGCGCCGATCAGGGTAGTGGCGCGGTCTGTGCTCAGGTGCTCACGGCGCTCGCCGCCCAGGCGCCCCTGCTCAGCGCGGAGCAACGCCAGGCCCTTGGCGATGGCGCGCTCGACGCCCTCGTCGTATGGCTGCGCGGTGAGCACGTGGCGCATGCCCACCTGTCGGCGTACCACAGTGAGCAACTTGCCGCCATCTATGACTACATTGAGCGTTATCTCGACGATGACCAGCTCTGCCCGCGCACGATTGCCAATCGTTTTGGCATCTCGGTGCGCTACCTCCACCGACTCTTCGTACCTACCGGCACCAGCATCGCACGCTGGATAGTGATCCGCCGCCTGGAGACCATTCGTGGCGAACTGCTGCAGTGTGGCGGTAGTCGTGGTACTATCCGTGATGTCGCTACACGCTGGGGCTTCCACGATATGGCTCACTTCAGCCGTGTCTTTCGGCAACACTTCGGCGAGCCGCCGGGGGCCTACATCCGCCGGCGCGTAGGCGTGCCACACCTGAAGGCGTGAGCACTGCTTGTCCAGCAGGATCAGGCAACGACTCGCACCAGGGTCGTTGTGATGATACTGCTGGCAAACCCGGGTAGGCGGGCGGGACGCCCGCGCACCCGGCGTGGGCAAAACGGGGTTTGCCAGCAGTATCTTGTCATGCCCCCTCGCCACGCCAATGCTATCCAACCCGTTTCAACCTACCCGCGTTTACCCAAACCGGATGCGCGTACCCACGCACGTCTGGACATAGGCGTCGGGAAGGGCGCGAGCAATCGCATGTTGCGCCTTCCAGCCCGTGCAGTGCCCTGGCAGGATCAGCGCAGGCGCGAGCTCCGTCAGCGCGGCGACGGTATCGGGAATGATCGGCTCGAACACGCCTCCGGAGAGATGCAGGCCACCGATAACACCCTCGATCGTTGTGACCCCCGTCAGCTGGCGGGCGTAGCGCAGCACATTGACGATCCCCGCATGACTGCACGCTGAGAGCACGACCAGACCCCGGTCACGGACGTTCACCACCAGCGCCTGATCGTCCCAGATCCAGGGATCGGCCTCCCAGGTTTCGTCGGCAGTGCGCGCGAAGTGACCGGGCATCCCCCGTTCAAATGGCGTCACTCGCTCAACCTGACCTGTCACCAGCACCTGACCATCGAGCACCAGCGAGGGATCACGGCGTTCGATGATCTCCACCCCCTCCTGCTCCAGGTCGGCGCGGGTTGGCGCGGGGAGGTGCAACTCGGCCCCGCTGGGGAAAACCGCCTTGCGATCGCGCCAGCTATCGGGGTGCAGGATCAGCGGGAGGCGCCGGTGACCGAGCCGCGCCAGCAGACCGTGCAGACCGCCATGATGGTCAGTATGCCCATGGGAGAGAACGATGGCCCGTAGATCGGCCGGATCGATCCCCAGAACGTCCATATTGTGCACCAGGGTCTCGGGTCCCATACCAGTGTCATAGAGCAACGAGGTGCGGCGGCCATCCTGTTCGACTGTCAACAGCGCCGCGAAGCCATGTTCGGCCAGAAGCGGGGCGCGCTCGAAGCTCTCCCATTGCAACGCCGCCCGTCGCACATTTGGTGTGCTGGGAAGGAGCGCATCCATCACATTGTCGACCAGAATCGTCACCTCGACGGCATCAACGGTCTGGAGTGTCACGGATGATTGCGCAGCCATACGCTCGCTCCTTTCCCTGGATTATCTGGAAATGCTATAATTTTACCATTGTCGAAGCTACAATTGATGCGAGGCAACGATGCGATTGCTGAAACGCCTGACTGGTTGGGGCTTGCTGGGGCTGGTGCTTGGTGCTGGCGGTGGGTACCTCTGGCTGCGCCGCTCGCTGCCGCAAACCAGTGGTGAGCTTCGGGTGAGCGGCGTCAGCGCGCCGGTGACGATTATCCGCGACAACGATGGTGTGGCGCATATCACCGGCGCGACCGAGACTGATGCCGCGTTCGGCCTGGGCTTCGTGCACGCTCAGGATCGCCTCTGGCAACTGGAGGTGCAGCGCCGCATCGGCTATGGCCGGCTCTCGGAGATCTTTGGCGCGGCGACGCTCAACACCGACCGGTTCCTGCGTACGCTTGGCGTGGCCCGCGCCGCGCGCAGCGCCTATGAGCAACTCGATGCCGAGACGATCGCGATCCTTGATGCCTACGCGGCGGGCGTGAATGCCTTTCTGGCCACCAACCCGACCCTGCCGCCGGAGTTCCTCATCCTCGGCGTGCAACCAGAACCGTGGCAGCCGATTGACTCGCTGATCTGGGCGAAGATGATGGCGTGGGATCTCGGTGGCAACTGGAGCGATGAGGTGCTGCGCTCATTGCTGATCGCGCAGATCGGTCCACAAGACGCCGATCTGCTCTTGCCGGCCTATACCGCTGACGGGCCGCTGATCCTGCCACGTGCAGCACTGAGCCAGCCCCCAGCGCCGGCAGCCGCCTCGCTGGCCGCGATCCAGCCTGCCACGGCGCAGGCAATGCTCGAACTCTGGCAGCACGTGCATCTGACGACTGGTCTGGGGAACCGGCTGGCCGGCTCCAACAACTGGGTGATCGGTGGCGCGCGCACGGCCAGCGGTAAGCCGCTGCTGGTCAATGATCCGCACCTCAGTTCGCGTATTCCCTCGATCTGGTATCTGGCCCACGTGCAAGGCGGTGCGATCAATGCGATCGGCGCGACCTTTCCCGGCCTGCCGGCGGTGGTCATCGGGCACAATGGGCAGATCGCCTGGGGCGTGACCAACACCGGCCCTGATGTGCAAGATCTCTATGTGGAGCGGATCGACGCGCAGAACTTCGTCGAGTATAACGGCACGCGCGAGCCGGTCACATTGATCAGCGAGTCGATCAAGGTCAAAAATGAGGAGCCGGTGACGCTGACGGTGCGCGTTACCCGCCACGGCCCGATCATCAGCGATGTCACGGACGGTACCGGCGAGACGCTGGCTTTCCGCTGGACGGTGCTTGACGGCGAAGACGCGACGATCCGCGCCTTCCTCAACATCAACCGGGCGCGCAACTGGGCGGAGTTTACGGCAGCGCTGCGCGATTTCAAGGCGCCAATGCAGAATTTTGTCTACGCCGATGTCGCGGGCAATATCGGCTACTATGCGCCGGGCGCGCTGCCGATCCGTCGCAATGGCGATGGGAGGCTGCCGGTACCGGGGTGGACCGACGAGTACGAGTGGGTCGGGTATGTGCCGTTCGAGGAGTTGCCGCACGTCTACAACCCGCCGCAGGGCTATATTGCCACTGCGAATAACCAGGTGACCGGCGACGACTATCCCTATCTGCTGAGCACCTCGTGGGCAGCGCCGTACCGCGCCCAGCGCATTATCGAGCTGATCGAGCAGGGCAACCAGCTTACGGTCGCTGATATGCGCGCCATGCTGGGCGATGTGGTCTCGGCGCAGGCGCGTGACCTGCTGCCGGTGATGCGCGCCGTTACGCCGGCCGGGCCGCGTGAAGCCGCCGCGCTCGAGTTGCTGCGCAGTTGGGACGGCGCCATGCACGGCGATAGCGCGGCCGCAGCGGTCTATCAAGGCTACTACTTTGCCGCCATCGAGGCGATCTTCGCCGATGAACTGCGCGACCTCTTCGCTGACCAGTACCAGTCTGAACGCGACTTTCCGGCGATGGCGCTGCGCGCCGTGCTGCTCGATGGTCACAGCGAGTGGTGCGATGACGGGACGACGCTGGCTGTCACGGAAGATTGCGCGACCACGCTGGCCAGGGCGCTGACGCAGGGGCTGGAGGCGATGGCCGACGCCCAGGGCCAGAACGATCCGGCGCGCTGGCGCTGGGATCGTGTCCATCAGGTGGTCTTCCCGCACAACCCGTTCAGTCAGGTCGGGCTGCTGCGTGGCATCTTCGAGCGGCGTATTCCCAACGGTGGCGACAATTTTACGGTCAATGTCGGGCCGGTGCGCATCACCGAGCCCTATCTCCAGTACAATGTGCCCTCGTACCGCCAGATCATCGACCTCGGCGACCTGAACGGGTCGCAGTTTATGCACACCACCGGCCAGTCGGGCAATCTGCTGAGCAGCCGCTACAGCGACTACCTCGAGCGCTGGCAACGGGTGGAAGATGTGCCGATGCGGTTCGACGGCACGATTGAGGGTGAGCGGCTGGTGCTGCGCGGCGAGTGACGGAGACGTGGTTCAATGGGCTATCATCTATGACTGAGCATCCTGACTTCG
>DAOUBZ010000410.1:0-9259 GCA_034432515.1 Chloroflexaceae bacterium
ACATCCTGGTGCATCTCTACGAAACAATTGACTACGCCGTGGTGCACCAGAGCATCGGCCCCTTCCTGCGCGACTTCAGCCGCTTCATCGCTGAAGCGGAACAGTGGAAGACGGAAGAAGCATGAACGTGTCGCGACGTACCGCAGAGCGTGCGGAGAAGCGCGCTCAGGCAGGAACGCCCAGAAGATCGGCGGGAGTGGGCACGGCGGCGCCCTGGCTTGCCTTGAGCCGAGCGGTCACCGGGGGCTTGCGGGCCAGAATGACCAGGTGCGCGCAGGTCAGTTCATCGCGGGAGTAGGCGCTGAGTTCGGCTTCTGAGCAGGGCCGGGGCCAGGGCAGTCTCGCCGATGCCCAACGGCCCGTACACGATGCCCGGATCGAGCCTCACGCCGAACGTGCGCAGGCTGCAGTAACTAAAGGGGTTCAATCATCGTGCTCGGTGCCTATGGGGCGTCCTGCACGCCGCAGGCGTGCAGCCCAGCGGCTGATCGCGGGCCGCTCCTGCAGCCCGATGCAGGCGAGTGCAGCCAGATAGGTGGCGGCCAGGGCCCATGAGGTGCCCAGCGCCAGGCCGAGGCCAAAGCTCACCCAGCTGGCAGCCCACAGCATCACGACCTGGCGGGAAGTCTGCGGCACCAGCCAGAGCGGCAACTGGTCGTAGACAAGACGCTGGGGCATACAGGCCAGGACGAGCAAGAGCCGGGCGTTGGCGCTTCGCCAGAAGAGCAGCGCCAGCAGCAGCAACGGCCCGAACCACTGCAAGAGCGGGACGTGGTTCTTGTGGGCTGCGAGCACCCCGAACATGGCCAGGGGCCAGCCGGGCATCACCACAAAGCTGATGGCGAGCATCAGCCCGGCGAGCAGGAAGCGACGCCGCTCGGGGTAGGCGACCAGGATGGCCAGGCCCAGATTCGGCTTCGCGGGGAGCACGAAGCTCAGGGCGGGCAACAGCGCTGCTGCCGTCAGCAGCGGCGACCACTGGATGTTCAGCAGCGCATACAGGTAGGGAGCGCTCACGAAGGTCAGCAGGCGATAGGCTCCCCCGGGAAGCAGGCCCCAGCAGAGCAGCCCCGACGCGAGCCCGAAGAAGATTGCCCCGGCAAGCGGGCCAGGCAGCGGAGCCAGGGGCAGGGCAACCAGCAGCGCCGGCAACGGGTAGAAGAGGTAGTCATCAAATGGGTAGATCCCCTCCGGCTGGATTGCCGCATAGGGGTTCACGCCTTGCAACAGCAACTGGGCACCGCGCAACGCCCAGGTAAAATCAGCAGCGACAATCCCCGCGCTGCTGAGTCGCAGATAGGCCAGCAGCCCGCTCACCAGCGCCACCCCGATGGTCAGGCTCAGGCGCGAGGAGAGGCTGACGGCCGTGGCCGTGCGGGGCGGGGTGGCGGCGAGCTCCTGTCGCATCGTGGGCTCCCTGGCCGGCGGGGCTGCCATCTGGGGTAGTGGGTCTACCAGAGCCGTAGGAAGATGCTGCGGTAGATCTCCCAGGTGGTATCCTGCGGCGGCACGATCTTCTGCCAGTACTGGAACATCTGGAATAGGGAGAGGGCGACCAGCATCGCACAGCAGATGCCGGCAGCCCAGACCCGGCGGCCGCGCAGCGTAGCCAGCAACGCGGCCAGGCCAAGCGCGAAGAGGGCCATGGCATCGGTGAAGGCGCGGTGCCCGTAGCTCCAGCCGAACTGCCAGTAGTACCAACTGGCGACCAGATAGGTGTGCAGCGGGAGCACCACCAGGGTTGGCACCAGGTACGCGGGCGCAAAGTGGCGCAGCCTCCAGAACCCGACCACGGCCAGCAGGAGCAGTGGCGACCAGAAGAACAACCCCTTCTGCACACTGAAGAGGACCTCGAGCAGCCGCGGCTGGGTAAAGTTGAAGCCCTCGCCCTGATACGAGTAGACCAGCCAGGAGCCGGTAGCGAACCGCCAGTAGGCCAGCTGTGGCAACAGCAACAGGGCGGCCACAGATGCCATCGTTGCCAGGGGCAGCAGGTGCGCCCCGAAGAAGCGCAGGCGCGCCGTCACGTCCGCGCGGCTGCGCAACCCGTAGAGCGGGATGGCCAGCAGGAACAGCACATTGAGGTTGCGCGTCAGTACGATCAAGCCCGCCACCAGTCCCAGCAGGGCGCTCCGAGCGATTGTCGGCCGCTCGTACCACCAGGGTGTCGCCAGTAGCAGCGCCGTGATCAGGAAGAACGAGTAGGCGTGGCTCATCGTCGGGTCGAAGGTGCCGTAGTGGTACAGATTGGTGCCGAAGACGATGCAGGCCAGCGTCGCAACGACCACCCGCTCGGAGAAATGCCGGGCGAGCAACTCGGCAAGCAACGCCACACCGAGCACCATGTAGCTGAGCCCGCCTAGCCCCGCGGCAACCTGGTAGATCGGGGCCCAACCAGTGAGTGGCGCGCCAACCAGGGCGCTGATCACGTGAGCTACCAGGAAGAAGGGCAGCAACATCACCGCGACGCCGATCGGGTACTTGTTCAGGTTGATGCCCGTGGGCGGGTAGGGTTGGATGCCGCTCTCGAATGGAAAGGCACCTTCAAAATAGAGCCGCTCCATCGTCTCGAAGGTCAGGTCGCGCTCGATGAAGGTTGCTGGCAGATAGGCGTAGTAGCCAACCCCGTCGGAATAGATGATCAACCCGTAGCCCTTCGCCAGGAAGGGCAGCGACATCAGGCCCAGCATGCCGAGCATGGCAATGATAAGCGTGGCCCGGTGGCGTGGCCGCCAGGAGGCCAGGCGGCCACGCGCAATGGAGGTCGGTCTGGTCTGGTCGATGGAGAGTGATGACATATGGCGTTGAGGGCTGCAGCGGGTGTGGCAAGCGCCACGTCAATCGGTGGCCACGCGGATCGTTGGAGCCGTGAACCGTCAGCCGGCTACTGGCTGAGTATAGACGAGCACGGGCACCATGAGCGTAACCTGATGGCAGGATATGTGGCGCATCCGCGAAAAGATCGGTCAGGTGCGGGCATACGCCTGTTTCCACGTCGAGCTGAATCGCGGTACACTGTAGCATACCCAGAAAGCTTGGGACCGATAGTCTTGTCCAGACCGCGACCCTATCGCGCTGGGCAAAACGGCTGAGTCAGCGCCAGGACGGCGCGAGCGCAGCGAGCCACACCGCTTCAGTGCCCCCAGTGGCTCGATCATCTTGCACAGTGCTTTAGCTGGAGGAGGGAGCCAGAGCATGGAGCTGACACGTTGGAGCTATGTGAGCGGAACGAGTGACGTCCCGTTGCTCGGTGAGACGATTGGCGACCGTTTCGACGCCATTGTCAGCCGCTTTCCCGATAATGAGGCCCTCGTCGTTCGCCACCAGGGCCTCCGTTATACCTACCGCCAGCTGAAAACCGAGGTTGATCGCTGCGCGTGCGGGCTGATGGCCCTCGGCATCGCCCGCGGCGAACGGGTCGGCATCTGGGCGCCCAACCGGGCCGAGTGGCTGATCACCCAGCTTGCCACCAGCAAGATCGGTGCGATCCTGGTCAATATCAACCCCGCCTACCGCCTGCACGAACTGGAGTATGCCCTCAATCAGTCGGGCTGCAGCGCCCTGGTCTTCGCACCGCAGTTCCGCGGCGTCGACTATCGCGCCATGGTCTACGAACTGGCCCCCGAGCTAGCCTCGGCCCAGCCCGGCAAGCTCGTGACGGCGCGCCTGCCCCTGCTGCACACGGTGATCAGCCTCGGCGATGAGCCCGGTCTCGGGATGTACAACTGGCAGGACCTGCTCGCCGCCGCCGAACGGGTCGCCGCAGGCGACCTGGCCGCCCGCCAGGCTGAGCAGCAGTTCGACGATCCGATCAACATCCAGTACACCTCCGGCACCACCGGCTACCCCAAGGGCGCTACCCTCAGCCATCACAACATCCTCAACAATGGCTACTTCGTTGCCCGCCTGATGCAGTTCAGCGACCAGGACCGCCTGGTGATCCCCGTCCCGCTCTACCACTGTTTCGGCATGGTGATGGGCAACCTGGGCTGCATCACCCACGGCGCAACCATGATCTACCCCTCTGAGGGCTTTGAGCCCCTGGCGGTGCTTGAAGCCGTGCAGGAGGAGCGCGCCACCGCGCTCTTCGGCGTGCCCACCATGTTCATCGCCGAGCTCGAGCACCCCGAGTTTAGCCGCTTCGACCTGAGCAGCCTGCGCACCGGGGTGATGGCCGGCTCCCCCTGTCCGGTCGAGGTGATGCGCAAGGTCCAGGCCTTGATGAATATGCACGAGGTCGAGATCTGCTACGGCATGACCGAGACCAGCCCGGTCAGCACCCAGACCCGCATCGGGGCGCCGCTGGAGAAGCAGGTCAGCACGGTCGGCCAGGTGCATCCCCACGTTGAGGTGAAGATCATCGACCCGGCCAGCGGCAAGCTGCTGCCTCGTGGTGAAACCGGCGAGTTGTGCACCCGCGGGTACTCGGTGATGCTGGGCTACTGGGACAACGAGGAGGCCACACGCAAGGCGATCGATGCGGCCGGCTGGATGCATACCGGCGACCTTGCCGTGATGGACGACGAGGGCTATGTCAACATTGTTGGCCGGATCAAGGATATGATCATTCGCGGCGGAGAGAACATCTATCCGCGCGAGATCGAGGAATTCCTCTACACCCACCCCAAGGTCAGCGATGTCCAGGTGATCGGTGTGCCTGATGAGCGCTACGGCGAGGAGATCGTGGCCTGGATCAAGCTCAAGCCGGGCGAGACGGCCGACGCGGAAGAGATCCGCGCCTTCTGCCGGGGCCAGATCGCTCACTTCAAGATCCCGCGCTATGTCAAGTTCGTCGACAGCTTCCCCATGACGGTGACCGGCAAGATCCAGAAGTTCCGCATGCGCGAGCAGAGCATTGAGGAACTGCACCTTGAGGCTGCTGCCAGGATGCGCACGGCGTAGCGCGCCATCCAGGACGCGAGGACGCGAGGATGCGAGGACGCGAGGAGGCGAGGACGCGAGGAGGCGAACCGCGGGCACGCCGCCGCCGCGGAGGGCCGACGCATGTGCCCCAGGCGCACGCCGGGCCATGGCGCCCTGCGGTGGCGCATGTGTCGGCCTGAACCCGTCGCGGGGGTACTCGCCGCCTCGCATCTCGCCTCCTCGCGTCGTCCCTCGTACGAAACGACGTGCGCCGACGTTTACAGGGCAGTGTGACAACCCTGAAGCCGAACTCCCTGTGGAGGTTGTATGGCCAAGACACCCCTCGCCATGGCTCTCGCCAAAGTGATCATCGCCGCCGCCTGGGCCGATGGCCACCTCGCCCACGATGAGGTCAACAGCCTCAAGAACCTGCTCGCCGAGATGGGCCAGACCGTCGGCAGCGGCGAAATGGCGCTGACGATGCAGGACTGGGCCGAACTCGATATCTACCTCTACTCGCCCGTGGAGGCTGACGAACGCCGGCGCCTGGTCGCCGACCTGGCCGCCATGCTCAGTGGCCCCCGTGAGCGGGCGCTCGTCCTCACGGCGCTCGACCGCTTGCTCGCCGCTGATCGCGTGTATCACGAGGCTGAGCGCCAGGTGGCCGCCGAGATCCGTAGTGCCCTGGAACGGGCCGATGCCGGCCCGCTGGCCGCTCTCGGCAGCTTTGTGCGCCGGAGCTTCGGTCTCCACCACGGCGGGCCCAACCGCGAGCAGTACCTCGACGAGTTCCTCAATAACCGGGTCTATTACGCCGTGCGCCTGCGCCTCGGCAAGGCCCCCGAAGCCGACCTGGGCATCCCGGCCGCCGAAGCTCGCGCGCTCGCCCTGGCCGGTGGCATCCTCGCCAGTCTCGCCCAACTCGATGAACAGGTCACTGATGAGGAGTATCGGCGGATCGTCAGCGCGCTCGAGCAGGGCTGGGGCATCAGCCACGACCGGGCCGTGCTGGTGGCCGAGGCCGCGATCGCCGAGGGCAAGGCGAATCTCGACCCCTACACGCTGACCTACAGCTTCGCCCAGCAAACCAGCGTCGAAGAACGGGTGCGCTTTCTCGATGCGCTCTTCGCCGTGGCCGCCGCCGATGGCGCGATCTCCAGCGAGGCAAGCGCCGAGATCAGCCGCATCGCCAGCGCCATCCGCCTCGAACAGCGCCACTTCGTCGAGGCCAAGCGCCGCGCCCTTGGCGGCAGCGGGTAGCATTACATGGGAAGATCTCGTTTACAGACCGGGGCAGCGTCCGGAGGCAAGCTGCCCTCGCTCCCAGGAGCAGTGTGAACACGTACCTCGCCAGTGTCCTGCACGCGCTGATCCTGAGCCTGGCGGTCGTCCTTGGCGCCGCGGGCAGCCTGGCGCCGTCAGCGGCCCAGGCTGCCGCCGTGCGCTCGTTCGTCTACGCCTACTCCACCCAGGGCCGCCCGATCGAGGTAGTGCAGATCGGCGCCGGCCCGCGCAAGCTCGTCGTCATCGGCAATACCCACGGCGCCCCCGAGGCCAATACCTATCGCCTGACCCTCGAACTGATCGAGCACTTCAGCGCCAACCCCGACCAGGTGCCGCCCGTCGTGCGCCTCTACTTCGTGCCCTCGATCAACCCTGATGGCCTGGCCCTCGGCTGGCGCTTCGATGCCGCCGGCGTCGACCTCAACCGCAATATGAATACCAACCTGGACACCTGCCCCGAGAACGACTGGCGCACCACCGTCCAGGGCGCCTATGGCCTCGTCTCCGATACCGGCGGCCCCTACCCCGACTCCCAGCGCGAGGCACGGCTGCTCCGCGCCTTGCTCTGGGACGCATCCGGCGCGATCTTCCTCCACTCCAACGCCGGGCTGGTCTTCCCCGCCGCCTGCGAGCACGCCCCGTCGATCGCCCTGGCCGAACGCTACGCTGCGGGCGCCGGCTACGGCTACAGCCGCTTCTGGCCCAACTACAGCATCACCGGCGGCATGCACGACTGGGCCGGCAGCCTCGGCATTGCCGCGATTACGCCTGAACTGGTCAGCGGTGACCAGAGCGAGTTCGCCGCGAACCTCGCCGGGCTACAGGCGGTGCTCGCCGACGCCGAGGCCCTCCTGCCGCTACCCGAAGATGGCCAGGTGGCCGGGCTGCGGGTTCCCGCCCCGATCTTCCGCTTCTGGCGCGCCCTCGGCGCCGAGGAGCGCTTCGGCCCACCCCTCGAGCCGGCCCGCCTCACCCCGCGCGGCCTCAGCCAGACCTTCCGCAACGTGCGCATCACCGCCAGCAGCGAACTGGTCGACACTCCCTACTTCGTTCAGCCGGAGCCGCTGGGCGTCGCCGCCACCGCCGGCCTGGCCTATGGTGGCGCACCCGCCCTGGGCCAGCCCGCAGACGAGGCCGTGGGCCGCCGCTTCGCCGAGACCGGGCATACGCTGCGCGACGCGTTTCTCGACTTCTGGGAGCGTGGCGGCGGCGCCGAGGTCTTCGGTCTGCCGCTCTCGGAGGAGTTCGTGGCCACCGCCGCCGACGGGCAACGACGCACCGTCCAGTACCTGGAGCGCGCGGTGTTCGCCTACTACCCGGAGGACGGCGGCGTGCGCCTCGAGCCCCTGGGGCTGCGCGAGCTCGTGCTAGAAGAACTGGCCCGCCCGGGCGCAGCGTTTCGCATCAGGTAGCAGCCGCCGCCGTGCCTTAGTGGTGCATCTTACCCGTCGTAGAGAGGACGCGAGGACGCGAGGACGCGATCGTCTCGCCTCATCGCATCCTCGCAAACCGTCAAACGCGCTCAATATACTCGCCGGTGCGCGTATCGATCTTCAGCCGGTCGCCCTCATTCACGAAGCCCGGCACCTGTATGACCGCACCCGTCTCCAGGGTCGCCGGCTTGGTGACATTGGTCGCCGTATCGCCGCGCACGGCCACCGTCGTCTCGGTGACCTCAAGGGTCACGAAGATCGGCAGTTCGACGCCGAGCAGCACCTCCTTCTCGGAGTCGTAGACCAGGTCGGCCGTCTCGTTCTCCTTGAGGAAACGGGCCGCATCACCGACCATCGTCACCGAGACGGGGATCTGATCGTAGGTATTGTTATCCATGAAGATGAAGTCATCGCCCTCGCGGTAGAGGTACTGCATCGGGCGCCGCTCGATGCGCACAATGTCGATATCCGCGCCGGCGCGCAGCCGGTCTTCGATCACTTTGCCGTTGGCCAGGTTCTTCAGCTTGACGCGCACAAAGGCGCGCCAGTTGCCCGGGGCCACGTGCTGAAACTCGACCACCTGATAGAGCTCGTTGTTGTAGCGGATCACCATGCCGTTGCGCAGATCCGAGGTTGTGCCGGCCGCCATGTTGGTATGCTCCTTGTTTGTTCACCCTGTCTACGGCACGACCTCACACCGTGCAGGCCCGCCGCTGGCTGCTACCACTATAGCCGGGCTCAGCGATCTCGGCAAGTTGAGCAGGCACGGCTAGCGGAGCTCTGCCACCACCTCCACCCCGTTCTGCGCCATGTGGTGCAGGAAGAGCACGTGGTGCAGGTCGCCGTCGTGGGCCATGATCCCCAGTTCGCGCGCTACACTGACCGGCGTATCAAAGGTGTCGACCGCGCTAGCCGGCACGATCACCCGGCGCTGCAGGTTGAGCGCGTTGGCTTCCAGGCGCAGGTGCATCGCCACACTGTAGACGCACAGGTCGGTACAGTCGCCGACGATGACAAAGGTGTCGAGCTGCGGGCGCGCGCGTAGCCAGTCGCCCAGCCCGGTGCCAATGTGCGAACTGAGAGAGTTCTTCTCGATCGTGGTAACGATGTTGGCGAAGGGCAGTTCGGCCAGTTCGCGCACCGTGCGGCTCTCCGCGGTGCCACGGATGCAGTGGGGCGGATAGGCCTTGAACTCGGGCGTGTCCGGATCGTGGGTATCCTGGGTCAGCACGAAGTTGCGCACGCCCAGTTCGTGGGCGCGGCTGAACACCTCTACGACCCGTGGGATGAGCGCCTGCACGCGTGGCCCGGCCAGCGGGCCCTCAGTGCAGAAGCCATCGATCATATCGATCGAGCAGACGGCCACCCGCTCAGGGTGTGCGCCGACGATGCCGGCCAGGTCGGCCGCGGGCAGCGCGGCGTACCATGCCTCCAGGTAGCGCAGAAACGGCTCCGCAGCGCTCAGACTGATGCTCCGGCTCATAGGGCGGCTCCTTTGTATATAGTGTTTTATTGACACTAATTATAGCAGAGCGGCTCGCGTCTGTCAAGGCGTGGCATGCGGCCCCCGTGGGGCCATGGGACACCCCGGGTGCGTGGGACGCCCCGGGGCATCGTGGCGCGGCCCCCGGGGCGCGGGCTACCAGGGGTAGGTTTTTGGGGAGTTGCGCCCCCAGGCC
>DAOUBZ010000411.1:0-2151 GCA_034432515.1 Chloroflexaceae bacterium
TACGCTCCAGCCCGGGCTGGACGAGCGCAAAGGCCCGCTCGTAGAGTTCGGCGCGCGAGGCCGGCATCCCAAAACGCGGTACCGTGAGCGCCAGCAGCGCAATGTCGGCCAGGCTGGCCTGCAGCAAGCCGCCGCCCTCCGGCTGCAGGGCGGCGCGCAGCGCCTGCTGATCCTGATCGGGGAGCAACTGCCTGAGCCACGCGGCGGCACGGGCCTCATCCACATCGGGAAGGTGGAGCGTATGCAGGCCGGGCCATGCCTCCGTGGGCGGCAGGGCAACGACGATGCGCAGAGCTGGCCACAGGCTGCTGGCGAGCGCATCCCGCCAGGTGCGACGCCGGTCGGCTGGCAGCAACTCCCAGTCGTCCACCAGCAGGATGCCCGGGTGGTGCGCCTCGCCGAAGGCGGGGGGTAGACCGGCACGGTGAACCAGGCCGGCAACCACTGCGCGTGGGCTCAGGTTCGGGGCGTCGTCTCTGGCGAGTGACAGGTACAGCGGCGGGCTGGCCGCCCTGCTGGCCGCCCAGTGTTCGGTCACCTGCAGCAGGGCCAGCGTGCGCCCCGAGGCCGGCGGGCCGCAGAGCGCGAGCGGTGCCTCCTGGGCGTGGATAGCATCCGGGTCGGGCAGGGGATCGAGGGTGAGCGGGAGACTGCGGAGCGCGGGGAGCAGCTGAAATGCCACTTCACCGGTCAGGGTCTGCTGGAGGGTCTGGCGGTAGCGGTGCAGGGCTCGGGCGCCCGGCAGGAAGGGCAACGCCCTGGATGTGAGCATGGAGCCTCCCGTGGCTGCCAGTTGTGCAAATGGCTCTCATGGATGCTAACGTTGCACAACTGCCCCAGACAAGGCTCGCAGATTACAGTGTTCTGACAGAGGTTAAGAAAGGATTAAACAATTACTGATCACCAGGCGGCGGCTGCCGTTCGCCGAAGCGGGTGAAGCGCTGGCGGAGCAGGGCCACCTGGAGCTCGCGGGTCTCGCTGGCGGGTGGCAGGCTCGTCTGGCGCCCGCGGTAGCGCTCGGCGGCATAGGCCCGGGCAATGGCGCGGATGGTATGACGGTGGGCTGGCAGGAGCACGCCGAGCGTCTCGCCATACTCAAGTGGGGTCTGCTGCGGCTGCTGGCCGAGCCCGCTCCAGCTGGCCAGCAAGGCCATCGCGGCGTAAGCTCGCGCGGCCGGGCGCAGGCCCCGTAGCTCAGCGCGCCAGCGCCAGCCGATCGTGCCCGCTGCAAGCGCCAGGACCGCCAGCATGCTGCCCAGGATCGCCAGTGATCGCCCATACCCGGCGGTAGCCGGCGGGGTCGTCGGTAGGGTCACCGGTGTACGGGCCGGGGTCAACCCCTCATCGAGCTCCTCGCGGGCGGCCCGCGTGTCGGGCGGGGGCACGAGGCTCCCGGCGAGCGCGTCGTCCGCGTCGGGGCCGAAGGTGCCGCTGAGCGGGCGCTGCGGCGGGGTGGTGTAGTCGGCCGGGGTTGGCTCAAAGCGCTCCCAGCCGAAGCCGGGGAAGTAGACTTCGGGCCAGCTGTGGGCCACACGCTCGCGAACGGTGTACAGGCCCTGATCCGCATCGAACTCGCCGCCGGCGTAGCCACGCACCCAGCGGGCGGGAATGCCCTGGGCACGCAGCATCACCACCATCGCCGACGCAAAGTAGTCGCAGTAGCCCTCACGCTGCTCGAAGAGGAACCAGTCTACCAGGTCGCCCCCGGCAGGCGGCGCTCCGATCAACTCGTTGTAACGCAGGCTGCGCAGGTAATCCTGGATGATCAGCGCCTGGTCGTAGGCCGTGCTGGCACCGGCCTCGGCCACCAGTCGCGCCGCCAGGCTGCGCGTGCGCTCACTGACTGTGTCGGGCAGTTGCAGGTAGCGCTCGCGCACCCACTGCGGGTACTCGTTGCCGGCGGCGCGCAGGCTGGTCACATCGGCGAACGACATCAGCGCGGTGACGGTGTAGCTGTTGCCGGCGCGCAGGCGCTCGGCGGCGACGATCAGCGCCGTATCATCGAAGTTGGCTTGCAGGCCCGACCCGTCGTCGCGGTAGTTGTGCTCCACCAGGGTCGCCAGGCTGACACTCTGCGCCGCGCCGCCGACGAGCACCAGGTCGTCCAGGCGATCCCTGGCCAGCGTGAAGGTCTGGGTCATCGCGCGGCGG
>DAOUBZ010000412.1:0-2660 GCA_034432515.1 Chloroflexaceae bacterium
ACGGCGGGCACGCGTGCCAGCACGATCCCATCCATGGGCGCCAGGGTCACCGTGGCCGCGGGGGAGCCGTCGTTGTAACGGCTGGCAGAGCGCAGGTGCAGCGCGTCGGCCACGCAGGGCGCGCCGCTGCACGTCAGGCGCACATGGGCGTCCTGGCCGGGCGCCAGAGGCACCACGGCGATCTCATGCCACTGGTCGCCGCCGGCGCGCTGGTCCAGCGCAGTCGAGGCCACCACCGCGCCGTTCGCCACCACCTCGTAGAGCGCAGCGCTGTTCCAGCCGGAGGCCGCGGGCGCGGCCGGCCACCAGGCGGTGAGGGTGTAGGTGTCGCTGGCCGCAATGGGGAGGTTCCAGCGCACGGCGCCCGTGGGGCTGCTCTTCTCCCGCAGCCCGGTGCCCCAGTCGTGGTAGAAGGGGCCGGCAGCCTGCCACTCGCCGCTGTCGTAGCTGGCAAGCTGCCAGGCGCCGGAGATGGCCGAGAAGCCAGGGGCGGCGTCGTCCAGGATCGTTTCGTAACGCGGGGCCTGGCTGCCCACCAGCCGGCGGAAGCCTGGGCCTAGCTCGACCGTGCGCTCCACCCGCGTGGCGTTGAGCAGCACGATGCCGTGGTCGAAGTCGCGGCGGTACACGTCGGGCGGGTGCAGGGTCAGGCGCACGTCGTCAATCCACACCGTGCCGGTGCTGCCGCCCAGATGGAACTGGATGCGCGCGTCGCCCACGGTGGCGTTGGCCTCGAAGCTGACGGTATACTCCCGCCACTGGGGACCGACCTCCACCGTGGCGTCCAGGCCGTACCAGGTCCAGGGCGAGCTGCCCTGCTGGCTGCTGATGCCCAGCGTGCGGGTGATATTGCTGCGCGCCCAGAAGGTCACGTCGTAGACCGTGCCCTGGGTGAGCGAGCGGTTGTACTGGGCCAGCTCGATGCGCCATGCGTCGCCGCAGGTGGCAGTGACGTTTACCCGCGCGGCGGCTGTGCCCTCGGGCGCGGAGGCGGCGGTATCGCGAGCCAGGGTGGCCGCGCACCCGCTGCCCGTGTCAACCCAGAAGTTCCAGGGCCAGGCGATGGGCTGCTCGAAGCCGGGGTTGACGATCTGGTTGGGGCCGGGGTCGAACCCGGCCACGGGCACGCGCGCCGCCGGGCCTAGGGGGTAGCCCAGGTCGAAGTCCAGCTCGTCGTACCACCAGTCGTTGCCGTGATGGGTGTCGCCGAACTCATGGGCAAAGTAGCCGTCGTCCAGCAGGGTAAAAGCCAGGCCGAAGCGCATCCAGGGGTAGTACGTGCGGGCAAACTCCAGGGTGCTGGGCGGGATCTTGCTCAGCGGGTCGTAATCGTAGCCGTAGGCGATGTCGTCCAACGGCGACGACTCGACCATGGTGGTGCGGGGCGGCGCGGCCAACCGCAGCCAGTCCTGATAGTCGCCGAAGACCTGCGGGAAGCCCTCCTCCCCCTCCAACACGTTGGCGGTGCGGAAGCCGATGCTGATGCCGTTGAACAGCGCCGCAATGCCCGGCTCGTGGATGTCGGTGCTGTGGCTGGAGACCACCGCGTGCGGCATGAGGCTGCGGAAGGTCTCGATCTCGTGGAAGACGCCCGCCTTCCAGGCCGCGTCCAGCTCGTCGGGATCGTCGGCGACCCCGTCCTCGTCGGCGTCAATTTGGATAGGATTGCCGTAAATGTCCTCCGTGAGCCATGACTGGGCGGTCATGACGTTGTCGAAGAAGACGCCGTCGGCCTGGTAACCGCTGGCCACCCACGACTGGTAGGCGTAGCAGGCCTGGTACTCCGCCACCTGCGGCTTGGTCAGGTTGATGCGGTAGGAGCCGGGCCACACCTCGATGGGGTTGCCATTGACGTCCTTCAGGTACCAAGAGTCGCACTGTACGCCGCTGCAACCGTTGCAGCCGGAGTGGGAGAGGTCGTTGTTCTCTACGGCGTTGACCGAGGTGAGGACGCGCAGGTGAGGGTTCAGCTCGCGTAACGCCGCGATCTGGTCGCTGCTCAGCCCGTCAGCGCCCAGCCACAGGTCAATGCGCGCCATGGTCGGCAGCCCCTGGCCAATGAAATCCCACCAGCCCCACAGGTTACCGGTGCGCGGGAAGCGCGGGTTGGCCTCCGACAGGCTGCGATAGTGCAGGGTCATCAGGTAGTCGGGATGGGACGCACAGCGCACGGTGACGGTGTTGACCACGTTGGGATCGGGGTCCAGGCCGGTGACGAGGGTGGTGTGGGTGGATTGCGGACGATTGCGTACTGCGTATTCCGTAAGGTTGGCGTCGTTGTCGAAGGGGGTCATCTGGTCGAAGGGGCGAGGCGCGCCGACGGCCCAGCGGCACTGGGTGGCGTCGGGGGTGTCCACGCTGAGGGTGAAGCTCGTGCTGCCGGGCGGGAGCAGGGTGCTGGGCGGCTGCGGGTTGGCGATGGGGATGCCGGGGTAGACCAGGGGCGCGCTGCTGCACGTCGCGCCGCTTTGGCCGCCGGCCACGGGCGTGAACTCGTAGACCAGCGAGGTCCCCGGGGTCAGGCCCGCGGTGGGCAGCCAGACCTCGTTGGGGCCGGCCGGCGCGTCTTGCAGCGCGCGAGCGGCGATCTCGGCGCCGTCCGCCGCCCGGCCGGCGATGCGCACGCCGTCTAGCCAGACGTGCGCGGCGACGTTCCACGG
>DAOUBZ010000413.1:0-36473 GCA_034432515.1 Chloroflexaceae bacterium
GTTCTGGCGTCTACGCCGCCAGAACCAGCGAGCAAAGCTGGGGTTCGGGGCTTGCCCCGTGAACGACACGGTCAGGACGGTGCGGCCCAGGCGCGCAGTAGTGCCCGGGCGATGAAGCGCGGTGGGGCGGTGCCACCGAAGGCCCAGGCGACGGCATAGAGGGTGCGCAGCGAGGTGCGGCGCTCGCGACTGAGCAGGTAGACCGGCTCCCAGTCAGTGGGCTGCAGCCTGGCGCGGAAGGCCTCCAGTCCGGCGAAGTGGTAAAAGCGGCGCCCGTGGTCCCGCGCCCAGGCCCGCAGCAGGCGGACCAGCGCACCCTGGCTGGTCTCGGCGCCAGCGGCGGCGCGCGAGAGCGGGGCGAGCCCCAGGGTGATCCAGGCCGCCCCGTCGGCGGCGAGGTCGCGCATGGCACTGTCGATCAAGAGCTCCGTCGTGCCATTGGGGGTACCAGTACCGCGCACGATCTGCTCGAAGAGCCAGCCGGCGCGCCGGGGGACGGGCGTGGCCACCAGGTAGGCCACAGGTGTCCCGTGGCGCCGGGCAACGAAGACACGCCGCCCCTCGGGCGCCAACAGGGTGGCAGGCTCGACGAGGAAGTGCATGGGTGGAAGCCCGCGGCTGGCGAGCCACTCGTTCAGGCAGCGCTGCAACTCCGGCTGGCGGGCGGCTTGCTCGGCGGGCCAGGCGTCGATCGCAACGTCCTTGTTGCGCGCGCGGGCGATCTGGCTGCGCAGCGTGGCCTTGCGCGCGACGATCGCCGGCCAGCCCCGCGGGTCCCACACGGGCTGCGCGCCGATCAGCAGGCGGGCCAGGGGGCCAGTGGCGGCCAGGTCGTCGGCCTCCGGCTCATGGGCGCCGAAGTAGCACACCCGTCGCCCCTGGCGCGCCGCCGCCGCCTCGAAGGCCTGGGCCACGGCCGCGCGGCGCTCGGGCGCGCAGACCGGAGCGCCAGCCGCCATCCAGACGCCACCGGCGGCGACATAGCCGACCACCGCGTCCTGGGCGGGGCTGAACCAGTGGGCGATCCCGGGGTTGACGATCTGGCAGGAGACGGTATTCCAGCCGTGGCGGGCCACCAGCGCGCGCGCCAGTTCACGTTGCGCCGCCGCGTCAACGGGCAGCGGCGCCGTGCTGGGAGCAACGCGCTCGATCCGGAGGGACGTCACGGCCCATGCTGATCGCCGGGTCATCGGAAGCGCCGCCGCTGCTGCTGACAGAGCGCGAGAGACGGGGCTCGCGCGGGGCAGGCTTCGCCGCCCGGTCGGGCCTGCGTAACCCTGACGGCGCTGGTCGCAGCCCGGGTATGCGCGCGGATGGATGCTGGCATAGCTGGCATATTTCCCCGTTATACCAGATGAAAACTGGCCCCCGTACGGACGCAGCACGCTGCGTCCGTGCTATGCTGCGTCCCGCTCCCTATTTTCACCTCAGAGCGCAAGCGACGCCAGGTAGCCCGGTGGGCGGCGGGCCTGCGTGCCCTGTTCGAAGGCATAGGCAAGCCGGATTAGCGTGGGCTCGCTGTAGGCCCCGGCCATAAAGCTGATCCCGACCGGCAGGCCGAAGGCCGTCCCGGCGGGGACGGTGAGCAGGGGGTAACCGGCCCGCGCAGCGAAGGAGGAACTGCCGCCACCGTAGCGATCGCCGGCGAGCAGATCGCTGAGCCAGGCGGGCTGCATGGTCAGCGCGACGATCGCGTCGAGGCGCTGCTCGGCCATGACCCCGTCGATCAGGGCGCGCGTCTCGTCGCGGCTGCGAGCCAGGGCCGCGCGGTACTCCTCGCTGTCCAGCCCGCCTTTGGCCGCGGCCAGCACAAAGATCTCCTGGCCGAAGTAGCGCAACTCGACTGCGCGCTGCGCCTCGTTGAAGGCGATCAACTCCTCCAGGCTGCGCGGGATGGCTGCGTCCGGGTAATCGGGATGCGCGACCCGGGTGGCGAGGTAGTCGGCGATGGCCTGCTTGAACTCGTAGAGCAGCACCGTGAACTCGGCGCCCTGCAGGTAGCCCTCGCTCGTCGCGAGGTGCAGTGGGTCAACCAGTTCGGCGCCGAGGCCGGCGATGGCCTGCAGCGCCGACGCGAAGACCGCGTCGGCGTGCTGGTTGTAGCCCACCGTGCCCGGGTCGCGCAGCACGCCGATGCGCGCGCCGTGCAGCCCGTCGCGGTCGAGGAAGGCACGGTAGTCGATGTGGGCGTGGACGGCCGCAACGGCCGTGGCCGGGTCGCGCGGGTCGGGCCCGGCGATCGCGCCGAGGATGGTGGCGGCATCGGCCACCGAGCGGGCATGTGGCCCGACAGTATCCTGGCTTGGCGAGATGGGCACCACCCCGGCGCGGCTGGTGAGACCGACGGTGGGCTTGAGGCCGACGACGCCACAGAGGGCCGAGGGGCAGACGATCGAGCCATCGGTCTCGGTGCCGATGGCAGCCGCGCAGAAACTGGCGGCAACGGCCACCGCTGAGCCGGAGCTCGAGCCGCACGGGTTGCGGTCGAGCACATAGGGGTTCTTCGTCTGGCCGCCACGGGCGCTCCAGCCGCTTGTGGAACGGGTGGAGCGGAAGTTGGCCCACTCGCTCAGGTTGGTCTTGCCGAGGATGAGCGCACCGGCGGCACGCAGCCGGGCAACCACGGTAGCGTCCTGGGAGGGTCGCGAGCCGACGAGCGCCAGCGAGCCGGCGGTGGTGGCCATGCGATCGGCGGTGTCGAGGTTATCCTTGAGCAGGATCGGGATGCCGTGGAGCGGGCCACGGGTCGTTCCAGCGGCCCGCTCGGCGTCGAGCGCACGGGCGAGCGCCAGGGCCTCGGGGTTGAGCTCGATCACCGCGCGCAGGGTAGGGCCGCTGCGATCCAGCGCCGCGATGCGAGCCAGACAGGCCTCGGCCAGGGCCAGGGCCGTCAGGCGCCCCGTGGTCATGGCGGCCTGCAGGTCAGCGATGCTGGCCTCGTAGATTGCCGGGCCGATGTTGGCGGTATCGTGGGCGAGGTCGCCCGCGGGCGTTGGCGTCGGCATCGCGGTGCTCCTGGTAGGCACGGCATCCATTCGCGGGCACAGCACTGCGTCGAGGTACGTGGTCAGCGTTGGGGTACCCACGCAAGCCCGGGAGACATGTGAACACGTACGTGTCGAGGTCTCCGAAGCTTTCTGCTGAGTGCGAGCGGCGCCGATCGCTGCGCCGAGGTTCAGCTCTGACCGATCGACGGATCGTGGCACAGCCTGGCCCCGAGCCCCTGCGAGATCTGCGCAGCAGTGGTCCGGACCAGCGTGGCAAGGGCGAGAAGCTGATCTGCTTGCAGGCGGTCGTTCGGGCCGGCCACGCTCACGGCGGCAACGACGCGGCCCTGGTGATCGCGGATCGGCGCAGCGACGGACGTGGCCCCCATATCGAGGTCATTGATCGCAACGCCGAAGCCCTGGGCCCGGATCTGCGCCAGTTCCTCAGCGAGGCGGGCACGATCCGTCTGGGTGGCGCTGGTCATCGGGGTGAGCGGCAGTTTGTCGAGGAGTTGCGGCTGATCGAGGACCTGGTAGGCCAGGAGCACGCGTGGCACCCCACCGGCGTGGAGCGGGGCACGGCGGCCAATCTCGGCGTAGAGCCGCACCGGGTGCTTGCTCTCGCGCTTCGCGATACATACGGCCTCGGTGCCGTCGATCACACCGAGAAAGACCGTCTCGCCGGTAGCCTCAGCCAGCTGGTCGAGCAGCGGCGCGGCTACCTCGGGGAGGTGCAGGTTCTGGCGCACGGCCTCGCCAAACTGGAGCAGTTTCAGGCCCAGGCGGTAGTTCTTTGTCTCCGCATGCTGGATGACGAACCCCTGCTGCTCAAGCGTGGCCAGGATGCGGAATGCGCGGCTCTTGTTCAGGCCGAGCCGCGCAGCGATCGCGCTCAGCCCCAGCCCCTGTCCATTAGCGACGAGCAGTTCCTCCAGGGCGCGCAGGGCGCAATCGAGCACAGAAATACGGTAGTCACGCCCTTCGGCCATAACTCTCCCTGGGCGAGACCTCAAGAGTTCGCCTGGTAAAACCTTAGTTCATTCTTCACCCATACGATCACTATACCTAGAGCTTTTTGATCTGTCAAGGAACGCCGAGCGGCAGCCAGGGCTACGTCACAGTCCGCATCCCGCGGTGGGGTATTGGGCAGCTACGCCGCCCCACGAAGTGATTGTTCGCTGGTGTTGGCGGCTGCGCCGCCAACACCAGCGAACAATCAGGGGTCTGGGGCTTGCCCCAAAGACTTTGCGCAAGCCCTGAGGCAGCAGCCAGGACCACGTCACAGTCCGCATCCCGCGGTGGGGTGTGGGATCGCCCCCCTACGACCCCATCAGGTAGCGATGGATGCCCTCGGCGGCGGCGCGCCCCTCGGCGATCGCCCAGACCACCAGCGATTGACCGCGGCGCATGTCGCCAGCGGCAAACACGCCAGGGAGCGAGGTCATCTTGCGATCGTCGGTAACCGGCGTGCCCTGGGGGGTGAGGGCCAGGCCGGACTGGGCGAGCGGGCCATCGCGCCGCGGCCCCACGAAGCCCATCGCCAGCAGCACCAGCTCGCAGGGCAGCGTGAACTCGGAGCCGGGGACGTCCTCCATCTGCAGCTGCCCGCTGGCATCGGGCGTCCAGCGCACCTCAACGGCTTCGACCGCCGCCACCCGGCCCAGCGCGTCGCCGATCAGGCGCCGCGTGCGGACGCTGTAGCGGCGCTCGCCGCCCTCCTCGTGCGAGGACGAGGTGCGGAGAACGCGCGGCCATTCGGGCCAGGGATTGTCGGGCGCCCGGCGCTGCGGGGGACGTGGCAACAGCTCGAAGGAGGTGACCGAGGCCGCACCCTCGCGCAGCGCGGTGCCGACACAGTCGGCGCCGGTGTCACCGCCGCCGATCACCAGCACCCGCTTGCCGTGCACGCTGATCGCCTGCTGCGGGTCGATTGCCTCGCCCGCACAGCGGCGGTTCTGCTGGCGGAGCAGTTCCATCGCGAAGTGGACGCCCTGCAGCTCCCGCCCCTCGACGGCCAGGTCACGCGGCTGCTGGGCGCCACCCGCCAGCAGGACGGCGTCGAAGCCGTCGCGCAACTCAGCGAGCGGCACGTCAACGCCGACATTGATCCCGGTCAGGAACCGCACACCCTCGGCCTCCAGCTGGGCCAGGCGCCGGTCGAGTATTGCCTTCTCCAGCTTGAAGTCGGGGATGCCATAGCGCAACAGGCCACCGACGCGGTCGTCGCGCTCGAAGACCGAGACTTCGTGGCCCAGGCGGCGCAACTGCTGCGCCGCGGCCAGGCCAGCCGGCCCGGAGCCAACGATGGCGATGCGCTTGCCAGTGAGCTGGCGGGGTGGCTCAGGCCGCACCAGGCCGTGCTCGAAGCCCCACTCGATGATCCGCAGCTCGACCATGCGGATCGCCACGGGCTCAAAATTGAGGCTGAGCGAGCACGAGCCCTCGCAGAGCGCCGGGCAGAGGTGGCCGGTAAACTCGGGGAAGTTGTTGTCGCGGTGCAACTGGGCCAGCGCCGCCTCCCAGTCGCCCTCAGCGACCCGGTCGTTCCACCAGGGGATGAAGTTGCCCAGCGGGCAGGCAACGTGGCAGTAGGGGATGCCACAGTCCATGCAGCGGGCAGCCTGCGTGACAACCTCCATGTCCAGCGGCAATTCGTAGACGTCGTGGTAGTCCTGCAGCCGCAGCGCCACGGGTCGGCTGCGGAACTCCTGACGCTGATACTTGAGAAAGCCTTCGATCTCGCCCATGAGCAACCTGCCTCTCGTTGAGAACCATGACGCGACCGCGTAGTGGCCCGACGCTGGCTGACATTGCCGAGAAGCGACGCTGCTACTGGGGGGCCGCTCGCGGGGGCGCGGCGCTGCGCCCCGAATGCGGGTGGCGTGTGCCGGGATGGGAAGAATCTACGCTGTCTGCGACGGCCCTGGGGTGACAGGCTCGCAACCGGGGCTGGCGCTCTGACAACCAGGGGGCAAGGTTGAAGCGCCGCACGGGCGGTGCGGCGCTCCAACCTTGCCCCCCCGGCGGTCGTAGCTACGGTTCAACTGAGGCGCCGGCGGCACTGGCCAGCGCCTCAACGTGCAGATCCTGGATGCGGTCGCGGGCGACCTGGGCGACCCGGAGCAGCAGTTGGTAGCCAAAGGCCGGGTCGCGCTCGATCTGCGCGCGGAGTGCGCCACAATCGATGGCGACGACCCGGCAGGCTTCCTCTGCGCGGGCGTTGGAGGTGGCCTTGCTGGGCGGCACCAGGGCCGACCAGGCGAAGATGTCGGTGGCCCGGACCACGCTGACGACGATCTCGCGGGCCTGGCCCGCCTGCGGTGGCAGCACCGAGCGGCTACCCTTCTCGGGCATACTCAGGCTGATCGCCACACTGCCCTCAAGCACCAGGTAGAGCGTGGTCAGATCGTCGCCCTCGTTGAAGAAGCGGTGCCCGGCCTCAACGGCAAGCTCCTCGGAGGCCATGGCGATGGTCGTGAGCTGATCAGGGCTGAACCCGGCGAAGAACGGATAGCGGCGCAGTAACTCTGGGGATACCATGGGTGCTCCTGTTGTTGTTCCCTGCCCCCTGGTAGGGTGGAGCGGTGGAGCTGGAAAAACACCTCGACACCTTCACACCTCGACACCTCCACACCTCCACACCTCCACACCTCCACACCCCTACAGCTCACACCTCCACACCCCCAGGGGGCAGCACCTCGGCCAGCACGGCGGCGACCGCAGCGGGGATCGCGGCCGCGACGGGAGGTGTGGGCTCTTCACTGAAGTCGAGCACGTCGGTCACGGTGATCGCATAGATCACCAACTCCTCGGGCAGCGGCAGGCCCATCTGCCGGCCGAGGGCCATGGCGATAGCGAGGCTGGTATCGTGGGGCGAGACGCTCCGCTCGGTCGGCTGCAGCGCCTGGATGTCGCCCAGGCTCAGGCGGAGCAGGCTGCCCGGAGCCTGATCCGAGCGGCAGAGCGCATCGATCAGGATGGCGCGCTCGTAGCCGATCAGGAGCTCCATCAGCGCCAGGCCACCGACTGCGGCCGTTGCGACCTCCGCCGGCGGACGGGGCAGCGGCGCCAGCGCGGCGCCCACTGCCTCGGCCACACGCACGCCGACCGCGTCGTCGGTAAGGATGGAATTGCCAAGCCCGAGTACGAGCGTTCGCATGATGGTCACCTAGTCTACGTACTGGCTCAACCGCTGCAGTTCGGCCCCGGCGGCGTCGCGGATCACGACCTCGAGCGGCATCTGGCCGGGCAGGGCGTGGGTTGCGCAGCCGAAGCAGGGGTCGTAGGCGCGGAAGCCCATCTCAATGCGGTTGAGCAGTCCCTCGGTGATCACCGTGCCTTTCTGGATCAGGCCCATGGCGGCCTTCTTGACCGACATGGCGATTGGAGCGTAGTTGTTGGTGGTGCCGACGATCAGGTTGACCCGGGTGAGGATGCCGCGCTCGTCGGTCCAGTAGTGGTGAGTGAGCGTGCCACGCGGCGCCTCGACCGAGCCGACGCCCTCGGTGGGGGTGGTGGTGATCGGCGCGCGGACGCGCGGGTCGGTGATCTCGGGGTCGGTGGCCAGTTCGAGCATGCGCTCGGCGGCATAGAGCAGTTCGACCAGCCGCGCCCAGTGGGTGGCCAGGCGGAAGTGGACCGGCTGGTAGCGCCCGTTGACCCGCTTGCTGCCCAGCGTCTCGTAGAACTTCTCGTAGGCCTCCTGCGCGCGTGGCGTGGCCATGCCGTCGGCGGCGTTGAGCCGCGAGAGCGGCGTGGCGGTGTACACACCGCTCGCCTTGCCGTCCTCGAAGCCCTTCCAGCCGATGTCCTTGAGGTACGGGAACTTCAGGTAGGTCCAGGTCTCGCTGTGCTCGGCGATGTGTTTGGCGTAGTCGCGGGGATGATACTTCACATACTCGGCGCCATCCGGATCGACCACACGGATCATGCCGTCGTAGAAATTGGCGTGGTTGTTGGCGTCAACCGTGCCCATCGAGTAGGTGCGGTGGGTGAAGGTATCGGAGAGGATGAGCTCGACGTACTGTGGATTGCCCAGCACCAGGTCCTCGAACAGCTTGAGGCTGAAGAGGGCGAAGTCCACATTCTGGCGCGCAACCTCCTCGACGGCCTGGCGCTCATCAGCTGAGATGGCCTTGCTCCAGCCGCCGGGCAGCCCGGCGACCGGGTGGACGCCGCGGCCGCCGAGCATCCTGATCACGCGGTGATTGCGCACGCGGGCGTCGATCACCTGCTTGCCGATCTCGAGGCCCACCTTGTGCACCACGCCAAGGATGTTGCGCTCGGCGGGGGGCGCATCGGGACCCATCACGAAGTCGGGCCCGGCCAGGGCGTAGAAGTGCGTGGTATGGTCGGCCACATAGAAGGCCGAGTAGAACATCTCACGCAGCTTCTTCGCCACCGGCGGGGGATCAACGTGAAACAGGGCGTCGAGTGTCTTGGTCGAGGCGATGTGGTGGGCCTCCGGGCAAACGCCGCAGATCCGGTCGGTGATGCGCGGCATCTCCTCGGCGGGCCGGCCCACGCAGAACTGCTCGAAGCCGCGCAACTCGGGCACAATGAAGTAGGCGTTGGCCACGTCACCCTCATCGTTGAGGAAAATATCGATCCGGCCGTGGCCCTCCAGCCGGGTGACGGGATCGATCGTGATTCGTTTCATACGCGTCTCCTTCAGGTGCCGCTTTCGGCGACGCGCACGCGCCGCAGCAACGAGTGGGCCAGGCTGAAACGGTAGAAGGTGCCGGCCGGGTCGGCCAGCGTATCCATCACCGCGGCGATCGCGTGCTCCTGCTCGGCCTCATCCAGGTCGGGACCGCCGGCGGCCACCACCGAGGCGATCGCCGAGAGCATACGCGCGCCCTGGTCCTGGCCATCGAGCGGGCCGTAGCAGCCCTCGCAGCGCATGCCCACCTGGGGGCAGAGAGCGCCACAGCCGCTGCGTGTGGCCGGGCCCATACAGACCAGACCCTGCTCAAGCAGGCAGATGCCCGGCTCCGGAACCAGTTCGTAGGGCCGGTAGAAACGGGTAATCTGCTTGACATTCTTGGCCAGCGGGCACTCCTCGCAGACCGCGACGGTGCCCGCGCCAATTACCTTGCCGCCCGGGGCCGGCAGCGGCACGCCGCTGATCACCGCCTGGATGACCGCAGCGATCTGGTGCGCCTCCGGCGGACAGCCAGGGATGATGTAGTCTACCGGGACGACCTGGTCGAGGGCGCGCACCGTCTCGTAGAGCACCGGGATGCGGATCTCACCTTCCGGGACCACACTCACCGGCTGGGGCAGCCGGTCACGGGTCTCATCGGCGGTTAGGCAGTCGGTATAGATCGTGCGCATGGTGGCGGCGTTGGTCGTCAGGTTGGCCAGCCCGGGGGCGCAGCCCTCGTAGGCGCACGAGCCGAATGCGACCAGGGTCTTCGATTTGCGGCGCAGCAGGTGCGCAAGCTCCTCGTTCTCCGAGTTGCGGATGGCGCCGTTGAACAGACACAGGTCGATGTAGCCGTCGGGGTAGCCTTCGACGTCGCTGTACTTGAAGTCGGCCACGCAGGGCCAGAAGACCACCTGAAAGGCGGCATCGACGTCCAGGATCTTCTCGCCGATATTGAGCAGCGAGATCTCGCAGCCGCCGCACGAGGCGGCCCAATACATCGCGAAGGTAGGCTTCGCCATAGCGACTCTCCTCACTTCGGCGGGGAGAGGGTGTCGAGCTGTGGAGGTGTGGAGCTGTGGAGGTATGGAGCGACGGCGCTATCCGTCGGGGCGCCCGGATTCTCTCCACACTGCTACCGTTCTCCGCCTCCACCCGTCTCCCTCATCCTCCAACCTCCGCCTCAGCCACGCGGTGCGTCACCGCTCGCTCGCCGAGGACCGTCTCGCGCCAGCGCAACGGCCCGAGGGCGCGCAGTTCTTCGGTCATACGATCCACAGCCTCGGCCAACTGCTTGCCCTCGGAGGCAGCGGCCCAGACCAGTTGCACACGGGCCTCTTCGATGCCGAACTGGCGCAGCAGCGCCTTGAGCAGGGTAAAGCGGCGCAGGGCCTTGATATTGCCCTCGACATAGTGGCACTCGCCGGGATGGCAACCGGCGATCAGCACGCCGTCGGCGCCCTCGCGCAGCGCCTTGAGCACGAACTCGGGCTCAACGCGGGCGGTACACATCACGCGGATGGGGCGCATAGTCGGCGCGTAGTGGATGCGCGCCGTGCCGGCGAGGTCGGCCGCCCGGTAGGAGCACCAGTTGCAGAGGAAGCCGACGATGATCGGTTGGAAATCGTTCTCCACGGTGTACCTCCTCTACGCCGGCTCCAGCCAGAGCACGTCGGGCTGGCGCGCATCCCACAGAATGCCTTCGATCTGGGCCATCACCTGGTCGCGGGTGAAGTGTGCGCCGCTGATCGCCGCACTGGGGCAAGCGGCCACGCAGGCGCCGCAGCCCTGGCAGAGCGCGGTGAGCACCTCGGAGACCCGGCGATCCTCGTGGTAGACGATCGCGTGATAGGGGCAGAGGTTGTTGCAGATGCGGCACCCGGAGCAGGCGTCGGCGTCGATGCTGGCCCGCACCGGCTCCATCTTCATCGTACGCTGGCCGATCATGCCGGCCACCCGCGCCGCCGCTGCCGAGCCCTGGGCCACCGACTCGGGGATGGCCTTGGGACCCTGGCAGGCCCCGGCGATCAGGATGCCCTCGGTCATGGTCACCACCGGGTCGAGCTTGGCGTGCCGCTCGGTGAACCAGCCCTCAAAGTCGCAGCCGAGCCCGAAGAGGTTGGCCACCTGCCGCGCGTCCTTGCGTGCCTCCATGCCGGCCATGAGGATGACCATATCGACGGGGATGCGGCGCTGCTTGCCGATCAGCGTATCCTCGACCTGGATGATCAGCTGGCCCTCCTCGCCCGGGCCACGGGCGGCGTCGGTTACCTCGGCCACCCGCCCACGGATGAGGTGGGCGCCCTCGTTGAGCACGCGGTGGTAGAACTCCTCGTAGTGCTTGCCGGCCGCGCGGATATCGATATAGAAGTTGAACACCTCGGCCTCGGGCACCCGCTCGTGCACCAGGTGGGCGAACTTGAGCGCGGCCATGCAGCAGGCCCGCGAGCAGTACTCGTGGTACTTCTTGTCGCGCGAACCGACACAGTGGATGATCCCGACCCGCTTGGGCGCGGTGACGCCATCGCGCAGCACGACGCGGCCCGCGGTGGGTCCGGCCGCATTGACCATGCGCTCGAACTCCATGCTGGTGAACACATTGGCGAGGCGCCCGTAGCCGTACTGCGGGATCGTGCGGGCATCGAACTGCTCGTAGCCGGTGGCGAGGATGATGTTGCCGACCTCAAGATCGACGATCTCGTCCTTCTGGTTGAAATCGATCGCATCGGTCGGGCAGACGATCTCACAGGCCCGGCACTTGCCGCGCTGGAAGAAGGTGCAGTTGTCGGGATCGATCACCGGATACTTAGGAATGGCCTGCGGGAAGTTGCGGTAGACCGCCTTGCGGTAGCCGAGGCCCACCTCGAAGTTCTGGTCGATGATGCGTACTGGACACTTCTCAACACAGGTCCCGCAGCCGGTGCAGAGATCCTCGTTGATGAAGCGGGCCCGCTTGCGCACACGCACACTGAAGTTGCCGACATAGCCGTGGACCGAAAGGACCTCGCTCCAGGTCATCAGGGTCACGTTGGGATGGTTCTCCACGTCCACCATCTTGGGCGTCAGGATGCAGGCAGCGCAGTCGAGCGTCGGGAAGGTCTTATCGAGCTTGGCCATATGGCCGCCGATCGACGAGTCGCGTTCGACGAGGTAGACGTGGTAGCCGGCGTTGGCCAGTTCGAGCGCCGCGGTGAGCCCGGCGATCCCGCCGCCGACCACCAGCGTATTGGGGTTGATATCGACATAGAGCGGATCGAGCGGGCGCTGGAGCGCCGCCCGCTCGATCGCACCCTTGACCTGGGCCTTGGCCTTCTGGGTAGCCGCCTCGCGATCATCGGTGGCCCACGAGCCAAGCTCGCGGATGTTGGCCATCTCGAAGAGGAAGGGATTCAGGCCGGCCCGCTGGCAGGTATTGCGGAAGGTCTTCTCGTGCATGTGGGGCGAGCAGGCCGCGACCACGACCCGGTTGAGGCCACGCTCCTTGATATCCTGCTCGATCAACTCCTGGCCGAGGCTGGAGCACATGAACTTATAGTCGCGGGCGACGGTGACATGGTCCTGCCCGCCGGCCCACTCGGCCACTTCATCAACCGCCACCGTATTGGCGATGTTGTGGCCACAGTGGCACACATACACGCCAACGCGCGGCTCCTGCTCGGCGCCCGGCGCCCCGTGGGGGCTGCCCCGGGTGCGATCGGCATGCTCGGGGCTCATAGCTATTCCTCCTCCGGCATCTGGGGTAGTGGCAGACCCTGGTCGCTGCGGCGTGGCTTGCGCTTCGGGGCTGGAGCGGCCGGCTCAGCGGCGGCCCCGATCTTCGCCAGGGCGGGCCGCGCGTCGATGAACTCCTTGCCGATCCCGACCGCGGCGGGCGACAGGCCGAAGGCCAGACCCATCAACTGGGTGAAGAAGAGGATCGGGATGCGGTAGTTGGTGCCGAACTGCTCGTTGACGCTCTCCTGGAACGCATCAAGGTTGAGCTGACACATCGGGCAGAGCGTGACGATCATATCGGCCTGGTAGTCGGCGGCGTTCTTCAGCAGGCGCCGGATCAACTCCAGGGCGACATCGCGGCTGATCTGGGTCATGTGGCCGCCGCAGCAGTGGGTCTTGAGCGGAAAATCGACCACCTGGGCGCCCAGCACGCGCATCAGCTTGTCGAGCGAGGTGGGGTACTCCGGGTCATCGAAGCGCTCGCGGAAACCGGGGCGTACGATCAGGCAGCCGTAGTAGGGGGCGATGCGCATGCCACGCAGCGGGCTGTTGACCCGGGCCGCGATCTGCTCATAGCCGACGTCATTGACGATCACATCGAGCAGGTGGCGGATGCGCAGGCTGCCGGCCTCATAGTGCAGCCCACCGGCGGCGAGCGCCGTGTTCACATCAGCGGCGAGGGCCGGCGAATCTTCCAGGTAACGGTCGACTTTGCTCAGGTTCAGGAAGCAGGCGCTGCAGGGTGCCACCAGCTGGGCCTGGTCGGCCCCATTGGCGCTGCGCGCCTGATCGGCGGCGAGCGCCAGGTTGCGGCCGGCAAGCGCATAGGCGCGCAGCCGGTTGACCGCGATAAACTCGGTTGCCCCGCAGCAATTCCAGTCATCCACTTCGGCGAACTCAACCCCCAACCGCTCAGCCACTGCCATGAGCGATGTGTGATACGCGCTGGCATTGCGCTCCAGCGAGCATCCCGGATAATAGCCGTAGCGCATAGGCCCTCCCCTTCTATGGGTCGCCGGCAATAGCTATCCAGCCCGTCCATCCCATTGGCTGGCGGTATCACTGCAGGACCAGATATGAAACACCGTCCGCAACGGCGGACGGCTCAGGCAGATTTGGCGTTATCGATCTCGCGGGCCCGCTCAAGAATCGCCTTGAGCTGGTCAAGCTGACGGATCGGGCGGGGGCTCAGGTCAAGCCGGCGCCGTTTCAGCAGACCCATCCCGATCGGCGCGACCTTGAGCGCATCAAGGGGGCGGTGGCGCAGGTAGTAGCGGGTGATCAGCCCGAGCTCGAAGCTGCGGCCATAGTTCTCGACATGGTCAATGAAGGTCTGAGAGAAGCCCGGCGCCCGTGCCGCACTGGACTGGCTGGCATAGCCGGCCTTGATCGCCAGGCGCTTGAGGGTGTACATCACATCGGTGATGTGAATATCCTGCGGGCAGCGCTCCATGCACGAGTAGCAGGAGACGCAGTACCAGGGCGTATTGCTGCGCAGCACCGGCTCGCGCATGCCGGCGGCGATCATGGCGAAGAGCGTCCGCGGCGTATGGTCCATGTCGGGGCCAGAGGGACAGGAGCCACCGCAGGTGCCACACTGCAGACACGCCTCGAGGTGGGGGTCGGTCGGGGTATCCGCGACCACTTCGCGGAAGAACGCGCTGGTACGGGACAGCGTTGCAGACGTCGCCATCGATGCCTCCTCCTTGAGTACGCGTGGGGTCGCCGATGCGTTCAAGGCAACCTGGTGTCACGAGGCCAGCTGCGGCAGTGCAGCGCGACGATGTGAGTGTCCCGATCCGCTGGCGGTGAACCGCCGGCGGATTTTAACTATATGTCAATCGGGGGTGTAAATTGTAAGGACTATAACACGGCTGCTTGCAGTCCACAGGGGTAGCATTGATAACTTAAAGCGACGTTCTGTTAACTCAACTTCTGTTCGGTGGTGCTGGCGGTGCAGCCGCCAACACCACAAGCACCTCATGGGCAGTGCAACCAGACGCACCACGCCGTGCAATGTGCTACCATGCGTGCTGGCAGGTTGGGCCAGCGAAGCTGGAATCTTCAGGAGGTTTTCCTCAATGAACGGGCGCGTTGTACTGCTGACCGGCGCCACCAGCGGGATCGGGCGCGAGACCGCACGCGGCCTGGCCCGCACCGGGGCCACCCTGGTGCTCGCCTGTCGCAACCTCACGAAGGCGCAGGCCCTCTGCGCAGAGCTCCAGCAGGCGAGCGGCAACCCGCGGATCAGCGTCATGGCCCTCGACCTTGCCTCGCTGCGCGCGGTCCGCCAGTTTGTCGACGAGTTCCTGACCAGCCACCCACAGCTGCACGTGCTGATCAACAACGCGGGCACCTTCTGCCTGCAGCGCCAGGAGACCGAAGACGGCCTCGAACGCACCATGGCGACAAACTACTTTGGCCCCTTCCTGCTCACCGCGGGCCTGGTCCCGGTGCTCGTCCAGAGCCCCGGCGCGCGGATCGTCAACGTCAGCTCGGATGCCTACCGCTACGGCCGGCTCGACCTGAACGACCTCCAGCTGAAACGGCGCTACAGCGGCTTTCCGGCCTACGCCAGCTCCAAGCTCGCCATCCAGCTCTGGACCCAGGAACTGGCCGAGCGCCTGCGGGCAAGCGGCGTAACGGCGAACTCACTGCACCCCGGGCACGTCGCCACCAACATCTGGCAGCTCTGGCCGCAGCCGCGCTGGTACCAGGCGCTGCTGATCCGCCTGCTCAAGGTGCCCATGATCAGCCCCGCCGCCGGCGCCGAGACCACGCTGTACCTGGCCACCGCGCCCAAACTGGCCGGGGTGACGGGCGCCTACTTCGTCAAGCGGCGCCCACGGGCCATCGCGAAGCCGGCGCAGGACCTGGCCTTGCAGCGCGAGCTATGGCAGGTCAGCGAACAGCTTACCGGCGCACACTGGCCGGTTCCAGTGGCCTGAACGCACACCGGGTTACGACGCCGTGGTTGCCGCGGGCTGCGCGCCGCTGCTCTGCGCCTCCCGCGCCAGACGCTCGCGCGCCATCTGGAGCACCGCGCAGCTCCCCCCATGCAGGTCGCAACGGGGGCAACCGGCAACCATGCGCTGCTCGTGCAGGTCGACAATCGCATTGGCCGAGCTCCAGTAAATGTGCTTCGCGCCCACCAGGTCGAGCAGCTCCGTGCGCTGGAACATCTCCATTACCGCCGGCTGAAGCGCCGTAAACAGCACCTCGCCGCCACGGGCATGATGCTCCTCGACGATCTGCCGCAGGGCCTGGGCCCCCATCGCGTCGATGAGCGGCACCCCACGCATGCTGATCACCAGGCTGTGGTAGTCACTCGCTGTCTCAAAGGCCTCAAGCACGGTCGTGACGCTGCCGAAGAAAACCGGCCCGGTCAGGTAGTAGACGTGGATGCTCGGGCAGGTGGCGGTGATCGGCATGCCCTGAGCCTGGAGTTGCTGCAGGTTGATCGGCGCCGTGGTCACCATTGTGCTGGTCGCCGACTGGCGCAGATAGATCACTGCAGAAATCGCGATTCCGATCAGGATGGCCTGGGTCAGATCGAGGGCCGCCGTGGCGAGCATGGTGATCGCGAAGCCGGCTATGGCATGCTTCAGCCGCGCATTGACGAAGAAGTGGATGCTCTCCCACTCGTTCATGCGCCAGGCGGTCACGAGCAGCACGCCACCCAGCGCCGCCAGCGGCACATAGCGGATAGCCGGGGCCAGCACCAGGGCGCTGAGCAAGAGCAGCGCCGAATGGGCCAGGCTGGTCACCCGAGTGGCGGCCCCGCTCTTGATTGCCACGCTGGTGCGGGCGATGGCGGCGGTGGCCGGCACGCCGCCAAAGAAGGGGATGATCAAGTTGCCGATACCCTGGCCGATCAACTCCTGGTTGCTGTCGAAGGGCTTGCCGCTCATCGTCGCGCCCACCGAGCCGCAGAGCAGGCTCTCGATCGCGCCCAGGGCGGCGATCGAGACCGCCGGGGCAAGCAGATCGCTCAGGTGCTCCCAGGGAATGCTCGCCCAGCTCAGCCGGTGCTCGAGCAGGATCGTTCGCGGGATGTCGCCGATGATCGGCACCTGCCAGCCCAGGAACAGGCTCAGCAGGGTGGCCAGGATGATGCCCACCAGCGAGCCGGGGATCGTCTTGGTAAAGCGCGGCAGCACGATCATGGTCGCCATCACCACCACGGCCAGCGTGAGCGTGTGCCAATCGGGCGCCACCGGATGCGTGACGTAGTGGATGAGCTTCTCGAGCGCGTTCTCGGCCTTCGGCGTGGTCACGCCGAGGACGTTGTCGAGCTGGCCGATGGCGATGATCAGCGCGATGCCACTGGTGAAGCCGGCGATCACCGGTGAGGGGATGAAAGCGATATAGCGCCCCAGGCGGAAGAGCCCGAGCAGGATCAGCATCACCCCGGCGAGCAGCGTGGCGATCCAGACCCCTTCGAGCCCGTAGCGCCCGGCAAGCCCGATCAGCACCGCCGACATGGCCCCGGTGGGCCCGCTGATCTGGTAGGCCGCGCCACCCAGCCCACCAATCAGGATGCCGGCCAGAATGGCAGTGACTAGCCCGGCCGGCGCGTCGGCGCCCGAGGCGACCCCAAAGGCCAGGGCCAGCGGCAGGCTGACCGCGCCGACGGTGATGCCGGCCAGCAGGTCGCGCTGGAAACGGGCCCCGGAGTAGCCGGCAAACTCACGGCGCAGCAGAGCGAACAGTGGCAGACGGGCGAGCAGTGATGCCATGGCGGGCAATTCCTTGTGTAATATGCAAATACCTTGATATTTGTATATTTGTGGAATAGAGCATAGCACGACGCCTGCCGGCTGTCAACCAGCGTTGAGCCACATCCCTGGGGCAAGTCCCCTGCCGGTGGCGGGGCAGCCGCCTCCGGCAGGGGTGTGTGGGGCGGCTAAGCTGGCCCACTGGTTGTTTATTGGTGGGTTGGGGCTTGCCCCAGACGTTGCACAAGCCCCGGGCTGTCAACCGCGACCCTTGACAGGAGCCGGGGTGCCTGATAGCATCACAATATATAAATATCACACTATTTTTTGTCAAAGGCTGTCCTGGCCAGATGGAGGAGCAATGCAACAGCCCATTCACCGCTTCAAGGCCGAGTTTTTCAAGGCCCTCGGCCATCCGGCGCGCCTGGTGATCCTCGGGCAGTTGCGCGGCGGCGAGCGTAGCGTGCAGGAGTTGCAGGTTGCGCTGGATATGGACCAGTCGAGTGTCTCCCAGCAACTGGCCGTGCTGCGCAATAAGAACATCGTCGAATCACGCAAAGAGGGCACCACGGTCTACTACCGGGTTCGCGACCCGATGATCTTTCAGCTGCTCGATGTTGCCCGCGCGATCTTCAACAGTCACCTGATCGACACCCAGGCCATCCTCGCGCAGCTCGGCGAGGAGCCAGTCGAGCCAACGCCACGCCCGTAGGCGGTATGCACGTACCACGCGGACTGCCGATGAGCAGGCAACCCCGTAACCCTCTCCGTGCCCAAAGGATCTGCTGCTATGTCGTCACCCACTACCCCTCCCGAACCGCCCCCACTCGCAGTGAGTATCACCGGACAGCTGCTGCTCGACACGCCGCTGCTCAACAAGGGCAGCGCCTTCAGCGAGAGCGAGCGCCTTGAGCTCGACCTGCTCGGCCTGCTTCCGCCCCACGTCGCAACCCTGGAGGAGCAACTCACCCGCACCTACGAGAGCTATCTGCAGAAGCCGACCGACCTGGAAAAACACATCTACCTGGCCGCGCTACACGACCGCAACGAGACGCTCTTCTACGCCCTGGTGCAGGCCCATATCAGCGAGATGCTGCCGATCATCTATACGCCGACGGTGGGCCTGGCCTGCCAGCAGTACAGCCACATCTACCGGCGGCCGCGCGGGCTCTACCTCGCCTACCCGCACCGCCAGTACCTGGATCGCATCCTGGCCAGCGCACCCACCCAGGGCGTGCGCGTGATTGTCGTCACCGACGGTGAGCGCATCCTCGGCCTTGGCGACCTGGGGATCGGCGGGATGGGCATCCCGATCGGCAAGCTGGCCCTCTATACGCTCTGCGCCGGCATCCATCCCGCCACGACCCTGCCGATCGTCCTCGATGTCGGCACCAACAACCAGGAGTTGCTCGAAGACCCGCTCTACCTGGGCTGGCGCCACGAGCGCGTTCGCGGCGCCGAGTATGACGCGTTCATCGAGCGCTTTGTCCGCGCGGTCCAGGCGCATGTTCCCACTGCCATCCTGCAGTGGGAGGACTTCGCCAAGCACAATGCGGCCCGGCTGCTCGAACACTACCGCGACCAGCTCTGTAGCTTCAACGACGATATCCAGGGCACTGGCGCCGTCACGCTGGCTGGCCTGTTGGCCGCCGCCGACCTGACCGGAGTGCCCCTGAGCGAGCAGCGCATCGTTATCCTCGGGGCCGGCTCGGCGGCAACGGGCATCGCCGACCAGATCGTCGCCGCCATGGTGCAGGCGGGCAGCTCGCTCGCCGCGGCCCGCGCGACGATCTGGCTGGTCGATAGCCGTGGCCTGGTCCACAGTGGGCGCAGTGATCTGGAGCCCGCCAAGCAGGTCTATGCCCAGCCGCAGGAGCGCGTGGCAGCCTGGGGCTATCCCGAACTGGCCCGCATCCCCCTGCGCGAGGTGGTGCAGCAGGTGCACCCGACGGCGCTGATCGGCACGGCCGCCCAGCCAGGCGCCTTCGACGAGGCGACGGTGCGCGCCATGGCCGCCCATACGCCGCGCCCGGTCATCTTTCCGCTCTCCAATCCGACCAGCAAGAGCGAGGCCCGCCCGGCCGATCTGCTGGCCTGGACCGAAGGTCGCGCCCTGGTGGCGACCGGCAGCCCGTTCGCCCCGGTCACGATCAACGGCCAGACGGTGCGCATCGGCCAGTGCAACAATGCCTTCATCTTCCCCGGGGTCGGGCTGGGCATCATCGCCAGCGGCGCCCAGCGGGTGACCGACGAGATGTTCGTGGCCGCAGCGCGTGCCCTGAGCTCCTTTGCGCCTATGCGCCGCGACCCGCGCCTGCCACTCTACCCGGCGCTGGAAGATGTGCGCGTCGTCTCACGCCAGGTGGCGACCGCCGTCGCCCAGGCAGCGATGAACGTCGGCGTGGCCGCGCCACTCACCCCTGAGGAACTGGCCCGCCGCATCAGCGCGGCAATGTGGCAGCCAGTCTATCGCCTCTACCGGCGCGCGCAATCGGGGTAGGCCCCTCAGGCCCGCCGGGCGACCCAGCTCTAAAGCCACTGCTTCGGCCTAACCAGGGCTTGAGCAACGTCGGAACGCGAACGCACCCTGAGCCTTTGTCCCGGCGGCTCAGCTGAACGGCCGTATCGAAGGAGCGCTTGCACCCTTTGATACGCGCTGCGCACTACCCTGGCCTGAGCCGGGACGAAGGCTCAGGGTGCGAAAACCGGGACTTTAGATCCGCCCCGGGGGCCCACCGGGCCCAGGCTACATCGCCGCCTCGGCCTCCGCCGGCTCGGTGGCAACCGGGCGCAACTCGCGGATCAGGATGGTGATGATCGTCACGACGGGTACGGTGAGCAGCGCAGCGAAAAAGCCGCCGACCAGCCCGCCGATGTAGAGCCCCAGCAGGATCGCAGCCGGCGATACCTTGATCGCCCGCGCGAAAAAGAACGGGACCACGACATACACCGCCAGCATGCCGATCAGCCCTTCGGCAACCACCAGCCAGAGGACGGCGTTCGAACTGACGGTTGTCGCGGCGATCACCGATAAGCCAAGCCCGACGATGCCGCCCAGGTAGGGGATGAACTCGAGCAGGCCCGAGATGACCGCGATCGGGATGGCGAAGGGAATGCCCAGCGCCAGACCGACCACGCTGTAACCGATGATATAGTAGCCCGAGATCGCCAGCTGCGCGAGGAACCAGCGTGACAGACCCTCGCTCACCGCAGCTGTCAGCTGCACCACCCGCGGCTGATAGGCGCGCGGCACAAAGAACTGGAGCAGCCAGCGCCGTGTACTCTCACTGGTCACCAGCGCGAAGACCAGCACAATGAGCACGAAGAAGGCCCAGAACGCGGCGCCCAGCTGTCCCGCCGTCCCGGCGAGCGCGCCGGCCACGTCGGACAGCAGCCCGCTGGCCACGCCAAGCACCTGGCTAGCCGGCAGTCCCTGCACCGCGGCCTCGATCCGTGGCCCAACGGCGGTGACCAGGCCCGCGAGGCCATTGATCGCCAGGGCGAAGAGCGGTAGGACCTGCACGCCCAGGAACAGGAAGATGGCCGCCAGAATAACCAGCACCCCGGCGATGGTGACCCCGCTGGGGATCCCGCGCCGCGCGAGGCGCTCAGCCAGCGGGTAGAGCAGCATGCTCAGCAGCGCAGCCAGAAAGAGCAACAGCGCCACCGAGCGGATCAGCGGCAGCAAGGGCCCCACCACGATGAGCGCAAGCCCCAGACCGAAGAGCGCGATCCATGTCTGTCGGGTGATCTGCACAGTTCACGACCTTTCAGCACGCCGCTGCCTGGCGCAGCAGTCGCTCACAAAACCGACGATCGTAACGATAGCACAGAAAGGCCAACCTTAATGCACGAGGCGCAGCATGATCCACAGCTGGTTGCCCAGGTCGAGGAACGGCGCCCGCTGACCTATGCCGCCGGCGCCGACCCGGCGCTCGACCGCCCGGCCCACGTGCGCGCGGCCTCGAGCCTGGTGCGGCTGGGCCAGCACATGGTTGCCATCCAGGACGATGCCCACTTCCTGGCCCTGATCGACCCGGCAACGTGGGCCGTCGCAGCGCTGACCCTGCCCGCAGGCCCCGATGGCCAGCGACAGTTCGATGATCTGCGTGGCACCAAGGCTTTGAAGCTGGACCTGGAGGCCAGTGTGGTCATCCCGACTCCCGGTGGTGAACTGCTGCTCGCCTTCGGCTCAGGCTCAACGCCGGAGCGCGAGCGCATCCTGATGGTAGAGCAGGTCAACACGGCCAAGCCGGCGATCCGGCTGGTGGCGGCCAGCGCGCTCTACGCCCGGCTGCGCGCCCCGGCATTTGCCGGCAGCGAACTCAACCTGGAGGGCGCAGTCCTGCTGGGTTCCACCCTGCGGCTCTTCCAGCGCGGCAACGGCGCGCCACGCGGCGCGCTGCAGCCGATCGATGCCACCTGCGACCTGAACTGGCCGGCGCTGGCTGCCTATCTCGCCAACCCGTCCGTCGTCCCACCCCCCGAGCTGACGGCGATCACCCGCTATGATCTTGGCCACCTCGCAGGCGCGCGGCTGACCTTCACCGACGCCACCCTCGCGCCCGGGGGCCTCCTCTACTGCGCGACAGCGGAGGATTCGCCGGATGTCACGCGCGACGGCCCGGTGGTTGGCTCGGCGCTCGGGCTGCTCCCGTTTGCCGGGTGCCCACGCTACGCGCCGCTCACCGGGCCCGATGGCCAGGTGCTGCCCATCAAGGTCGAAGGCGCGTTGCTCGATGCCAGCGACCCGACCCGCGTCTACCTGGTGGCCGATGCCGACGACCCGCTGACGCCGAGCGAGTTGCTGGTGACGCGCCTGCGGGGACCCTGGTTCCCCGCTGCAGCAACCCACCCTCCAGGGGCTACAGGAAGTGGTATACTGCCGACGGTCAACGACGGCTAGCCACCCACCACTAGCAACCGGGACTTCGTCCGAGCAGCTGTGATCGGTCCGCCCCCGCCCCGTAAGGCCGAAGGATTGGCTGCGCCAATGCTTCGGCCCAACGCTCGGACGCCGTGCCCGTGGCGCCCGCCATGGCTAACGAGGAGGAGCAGGGATGGCCAGGAAGAAGAAGACGTCGGCTGCCGGGCCAGACGCTGAACAGCAGCGCCCGCGTGATCCAGCTCTTCGGCTGGCTGCAACCCGAGCACGTCCTGGCCGATAGCACGTCCATCCTTGCCCGGCGCATCACCTAGAGCGACGCCTGACATCCACGTTCCAGCCCGTCGCTGGCTGCCCGCGACAGCAGCGACCCCAGCACGTTCGCACGACGGAGTGACCCGGCGGTTTCACAGTGGACCGTTAGTACCAAGGAGCAACCGATGTCCAGCGAGTCTCCGATCCAGCTGATCGTCGCGGCCTTTCAGAAGGAGGATGCCGCCGATGCCGCACTGAACGCGATCATCCAGGCGAAGAAGGAGCGCCTGGTGAAGATCCACGAGGCGGCCGTTGTGCGCCGTGACCCGGGCGGCAAGCTGCACATCATCGAGCGTGGCGACCTTGGCCCCGGTGCCGGCGCGGCCAGCGGCGCGGCCCTGGGCGCGGTTGTCGGCCTCTTCGGCGGCCCGATCGGCGCGCTGCTCGGTGGCGCGGCAGGCGCGGCAATCGGCGGCATTGCTGCCAAGCTGATCGACACGGGCATCCCCGACGACCGCCTGCGGCAGATCGGCTCGGCGCTACAGCCCGGCACCTCGGCGATCGTGGCGATGATCGAGCACGCCTGGGTCAGCGAGATCCAGGACGAGCTGCAGCGCGCCGGTGGCAACCTGCTCGCCGCAGCGATCACCGAAGATGTCAAGAACCAGCTGGCCGCCGGCAAGGACGTGGCCTACAGCGCGGTTACCGCTGCCGGTGGCACGATCGCCGGGCGGGTCAGCGCCGGGGAGGAGGGCGTCACACTGCAGGGGCTGGCCACCGACGGCCAGAACCTCGTCGCCGGCGCGTTCACGGCGGTGAAAGAGGCGGCCGGCGAGGCAGCCGAAACTGCGAAGGACGTCGCCAGCGAGGCGACCGAGGCGGTCAAGGAGGCGGCCGGCGAGGCAGCCGAATCCGCGAAGGACGTCGCCAGCGAGGCGACCGAGGCGGTGAAGAAAGCGGCCGGCGAGGCAGCCGAAACCGCGAAGGACGTCGCCAGAGAGGCGACCGAGGCGGTGAAGAAAGCGGCTGGCGAGGCAGCCGAAACCGGGAAGGACGTCGCCAGCGAGGCGACCGAGGCGGTGAAGAAAGCGGCCGACGAGAAGAAGTAGGGGCGAGTCGTGTCGTGCCCCTGTCACGACCGGGTGGACCGCCGGGGCCTGGCGAGGCGGCCCACCATGGCCGCCTCGCTGGGGCGGCGCTATCCGCGCAGGCGCAGTGCCGTCTCCGCGACGCGCCGCCCCAGGGCCTGGGCCTGCGCCCGGTCCTCGTCGGTGAGCGTGCCAATTGCGGTGGCGCCGTAGTACGAGCCGGAGCGCTCCATCGTCGGCGTCCACGGCAGCCCGAGGATGAGCATGCCGCTGCCGAGCTGCCAATGCAGGACGTTCAGCAGCGTGAACTCGGTGCCGGAGTGGCGCCCGGCGCTGGTGGTGAAGGCCGCGCCGACCTTGCCGGCGAGCAGCCCCTCCTCCCACAGATCGCCGGTCGTATCGAGCCAGCGCTTCAGCGTCCCCTTGATCCCCGTCCAGTTCGGCGTGCCGATGATGATCGCCTCGGCAGCCAGCAGATCCTCCCGTCGGGCCCGCGGTGGCTTGCGCAACACCACGTCGACGCCAGGCACGCCACGCGCGCCGGCAGCGATCTCCTGGGCGAGCGCCTCCAGCAAGTCGCCCTGATCGTAGAGCACCAGCACCCGGCACGATCCGGCCATGGGCACCTCCTTATACTTCAGAAGCGGCCATTCCTGCTTGACAGTCGTAGACGAGGATGCGTGATGCGATGAAGCGGTACGATCACGTCCTCGCTTCATCACATCCTCGCAAATCCGCTTGCGGCTTAGGAGCGTAGCGAGGCATCCCGGCGGTGATGCCATCCCGAGACCCTTCGCTCCGGCTACGCCTCCGCTCAGGGTGACAGGCGTACGGCGTACTGATGCGGCACAAGGCAAAACGTCGTTGTAGTATCAGGCATACTTCAGAAGCGGCGATGCAGCGTACTACTGGCGCGCGCCGATGCGGCGGAGCGGCGCAATACTCGCCAGGAGCTTGATCAGGCCGCGGCGCGGGAACCTGACCGTCAGTTGCCAGTCGGCCTCGCGCCCGGCGCGTTCTTCCTCGATCGCAACGATCTTCCCCCGGCCGAAGTGCGGATGCTGCACCCGCTCGCCGACACGATAGGGCGTTGCAGATTGATCCTCGCCTGCCTGAGCGCCGTGACGGCCCGCCGACCGGACAGCCTGCGGCGCGCACAACGCGTCGAACCCGGGAAAAGGCGTGGCGGCGAGCGCCGGGCCGGCAGCGAGGCTGCGCCAGAACTGTACGTCGGCCTCATGGGCGCGCGGCGCACCGGGCTGAGCGGCCAGCGCCTCGGCGAGCGTGAGCAGCCGCCCGGCGATGCGGCCGCACTGCTCGGCGGGGACACGCCACCAGGTGGTGAAGAAGCGCTCCTGGCCGTACTGGCGCGGAAAGGACAGCAGGGTGAAGGCCTCCTGCGCCGTCCAGGCCAGTGGGTCGGTCGCCAGGCTCCGCTGCACCTGCTCACTCTGGGCAAGCGTCGTCGTGACATTGGCGGCGAGCAGGAATGGTGAGAGTTGCCCGTCGCCACCGACGGTCGTGTACAGATACAGGTGCTGCCTGGCACGGGTGATCGCCACATAGAGCAGCCGCCGCTCCTCCTCGACATCGCTGGCATTGCCCACCGGGAAAATGCCGGCGTTGCAGTTAGGCACCAGCACCACCGGCCATTCGAGCCCTTTGGCCTTGTGGATGGTGCGGATGTCGATCGCGTGAGGGTCATCCGCGGCCAGGATCTTGCGCTCGGCCTCCAGTCCGTTGAGATGGGCCTGCAGCGCATCCAGGCTCCCCTTGCCGTGGGCATACTGGATGAAGGCCGCGACATTGGCGGCATAGCCCGCTCCGGTCTCGGCAAAGCCACTGTTGCGGATCAGGAACTCCTGGTAGCCCAGGCGCTGGTCGAGCTCGCTGAGCAAAGCGTCGGCGGGCAGGCGAGCGCGGGCCTCGGCGAGCCAGACCAGCAGGGTGGCGAGGTCGTGCAGCGCGTCGGCGACCCGCCCCGTGGCCGTATCGCTCAGCCTGCGCAGGGTTGCGCTCAGGGGCTGGCCCTCGCGCAGCACTGCGTGCACCGTCTCCTGATAGAACTGGCGGCTCAGGTAGCGGCGTGGCCGGTTGTAGAGGCTGCGCCAGCAGGCCGCGAACTGCTCGCCCCGCACCCCGTCGAGCGGCTGGCCGGCACGGAGCGCCGCATCGTAGGCGGACAACTCCACGTACTTGAGCAGATCGACGATCTCGCGCCGGCGGAAGAAGGGCTCCTCACCGGCGACGCGGTAGGGGATGCCGGCCTCGATCAGCGCCTGCTCGATCGGCGGGGTCTGGGCGGTGAGCCGTACCAGGACGGCGATCTGCGCACCCGGGAAGCCAGCGGCCTGAGCCGCGGCGATGTCCTCGACCAGCTGGCGGCCCAGGGCCGGCGCGTCGGCTACCCGCCGCAGGCTGGTGCTGCCGCCAAAGCCCTGCGTGGCAACGAGCGCCTTGGGGTGGCGCGCCTGGTTCTGCGCGATCACCCGGTTCGCCAGCACCACCTGGGAGGCCTGGCAGCGGAAGTTGTCGGTCATCTCATAGATGGTCGCATGGTAGCGCCGCCCAAAGTCACGGAAGAAGGCCATGCTGGCGCCACGGAAGCCGTAGATAGTCTGGTCGTCGTCGCCGATCGCCATGTAGTTGGCGTGGGGCCGCACGAGCATGTCGAGGAGCTCCGACTGAGCCAGGTTGACGTCCTGGAACTCGTCGACGATAACAGCATCGTAGCTGCGCTGCCAGGCGCCGAGCACTTCCGGGTGGCGAACGAGCGCCTCCCAGGCCAGCAGGAGCATATCATCGAAGGTAATCCAGCCGCGCTCGCGGCGCACCTCCTCGTGGAGCGCGTAGAGGTCAAGGTACCAGGGCAGGTTGGGCGGCGCCTCGGCCTGCCGGGCCACCTCCAGGGCCGCAGACGGCAGGTCAGCGGCCACGAGATCGGGGTAGCAGAGGTTGCCCTTGCAGGCGCCGATGAAGTTGCTCAGATCCTGCTCATCGAGCGCGTCGAGATCCCCCGGGGCGACGCGCCCACGCTGGCGGGCGAGCTCGCGGGCGGCCCAGAGCAACTGGCGCTCCTCGCCGTTGACCTTGAGTGCGTCGGCGGCGAGCCGCGGCAGGCGGCCACGGTCGGCGGCATAGCGCACGATCTTGTAGCCCAGGGCGTGCAGGGTGTGGCGGGCCACCTGCCGGCAGTGGGGCCAGGCGGCCAGGGCGCGCCCGAGGTCGTCGACCGCCGCCTTGTTGAAGGAGCTGAGCAAGATCCGCTGGGGCGCAAAGACGCGCTCACGCACCAGGCGCTCGACGCGGTGGACCATCGCGGTCGTCTTGCCGGCGCCGGCCACCGCATAGACCAGCGCCGGCCCGTGGTTATGGGCAACGATACGCTGCTGCTGGTCGGTGAGCGCCAGCTGCTGGCGCCGGTCAGGATGCAGGTGCTGTGCCATACGGGGATGCCAGGGTTGTTGCAGGAAGCGGGAACCAGGCTGACCAGATGCCACATGCCGCGCAGTGAGCCGCCGCACGTGCATCACGCGCTATGATACCACGGCGCCCGGTTGCAATTGGGTACGTGAGGGTTGCAGGATGCGTTGAGGCGATGACCCGAGGACGCGACGACGCGAGGAGGCGATGACCCGAGGACGCGACGACGCAACGCGGCCCGATGCCGTCGTCGCGTCCTCGCATCCTCGCCGCACCGCCTCCTCGCCTCATCACCGGCCTCAAAGCGGCCGGGCGGTGGGGATGGCTTCGAGCGAACTGAAGATCGGCACGGCCTGGCCGAGGCTGAGGCCGTCCAGGGTGAGTGGGCAGAGGTAGGCGTACGCCTCGACCCCGGCGGTGATCGCGGTGCGCAGGGCGCGGCCAAACTCGGGGTCAACGTCGTCGGGCACGAGGGCCCGCGCGCTGTGGCGCTGGATGACGAAGATCACCGCGGCGCGCTGGCCGCTGCGGGCCATCTGGGTGAGAGCCATGAGGTGGCGGCGGCCACGCTCGGTGGGCGCGTCGGGGAAGCGGGCCAGCCCGTCCTCGACTTTGCTGACCGACTTGACCTCGACGACGCAGGTGTTGATCCCCTCGCTCAGGCGGAAGTCGAACCGATGCTCGCCGATCTGCACCTCACGCTGCACGCGGGTGTAGCGGGCAAACTGCGGTAGCGCTCCGGCCGACAGCGCGGCGACGACCAGCCGGTTCGGCAGGTGGGTATCGAGTGAAACCAGTTCGCCGTGGTGGTAGACCCCCACCACCTGAAAGCCCGTCTTGCGCCCGAGCTCTTCGCGGGGAGCGAGCAACAGCCGCACGCCGGGACTCAGCAGATCGAGCAGGCGCCCGCGGTCAGCCAGATGCGCGCGCACCATTCGCCGGCCCAGCCGCGCCTCAACCACCAGCTGATTGGGGCGTGCCACAAAGTCTGCCTCTACCAGCGGGCCGCTGGAGGTGAGGGGAACTCGTACGAGCATACGCGATCCTGGCGCTGACGAGGAGGGTTGCGTGGTTCTTTTGTGTAGTATACCACGAGCAATCATTCGCCAGGATCGGGCGGCGACGCCGCCCGACAAGGTGTTATCTCGTTGGTTCTGGCGGCGAAGCCGCCAGAACCAACGAGATAACCTGGGGTTTGGGGCTTGCCACAAAGACGTTGCGCACGCCCCTTTGACGCATAGCGTGCGGGAGGCAGTATAATGGGGGCCGTCAGCAATTGTGGAGACAGGGTATGACGACCACCAGTGCTTCCGGTACGCTTGATGCCCGCCTGCAGCGGCGCATCCTGACGGTTCTGTTCATTGGCGTCTTTATGTCCGCGCTGGATGCCGCAATTATTGCGCCGGCCGTCCCTGCGCTGCGCGCCGCCTTTGGCGTCGATAACAGCCAGATCGGCATGCTCACCATCGTCTTCAGCCTGTTCACACTGAGCAGCACCACGCTGATGGCCAGCCTGGGCGACCGCTACGGGCGGCGGCGCGTCTACCTGCTCTGTGTGGCCGGCTTTGCCCTCGGCTCGCTGCTGATCGCGCTCGCCCCGAGTTTCTGGCTGGTGCTGGTCGGGCGGGCCATCCAGGGCTTCAGCGCCGGCGGCGTATCGCCCACCGCGAGCGCGGTGGTGGGTGACACCTTCCCGCCCCGGGAGCGGGGCAAAGCCCTCGGCCTGATCGGCGCGACGGTGGGCATGGCCTTCCTGCTCGGCCCGCTGGTGGCCTCCTTGATCCTCGTCGTACTCAGCTGGCACTGGATCTTCCTGATCAACCTGCCCGTGGCGGCACTGGTGATCTGGCTCGGCCTGCGCAACCTGCCGGTGACCCGCGTCGATCGCACCCCGGCGCCGCTCGACTGGACCGGCATCCTGATCGTGGCCGTGATGCTGAGTTGCCTGACCCTGGGGATCAACCGGGTGCTGGACACGGCCCTTGGCCTGACCCTGTGGCCCTACCTGCTCGGCATTGCGGCGCTCTGTGTGCCACTGCTGATCGCGGTCGAGCGGCGCGCCGCGCGACCGGTGGTGCCGCTCGATCTGTTCAGCACGCGGCAGATCGCCCTGACCTATACGCTGTGCGTGGGCGCCGGCTTCGGCATGGGCAGCGTGATCTTCATTGCCTCGGTGGCGGTGGCTGCGCTGGGCGTAGCGGCCGAACAGGCCGGCCTGCTGCTCATCCCCATGGTGCTCGCCTCAACCGCCGGGTCAGTGGTCTTCGGGCGCCTGCTCAACCGGCTTGGCTCGCGCCTGGTGATGATCATTGGCTTCAGCACGCTCGCCATCGGCTCGGCCCTGCTGGCGCTCTCGGCACTTGGGCTGTGGATGTTCCTCATCGCCAGCATGCTGGTCGGCCTCGGGGTGGGCATCGTGGTGGGCGGCACACTGCGCACGATCGTGCTCAACGAGGTGGCGCCCGAGCAGCGCGGCGCGGCCCAGGGTCTGGTCAACGTCGGCATCGCGGTCGGCAACCTGCTGGTGGTGGCGGCACTCGGCATCCTGGCCGACACACGGGGCGGCGGTATGGCCGGGCTGAGAGTCGCCTACCTCGCCTCGGCTGCGGTGATGGTGGCAATGCTGCTGCTGAGCTTCGGCCTCAAGCCCCACGGCGAAGAGCAGCTGGCGATCGCCACCGAACCGGCCTCGTCGTAGCGGTGCCCGACGCAGAGCCACGCGGCCTGGGGCGCCGGAGGCGCATGACAAATGTTCGCCGCCGTACAGCACCATTCGATACGGCCTACGGCCTACTCAGGGTGCTGTACGGCGGGCCGCGAGCATACCCTACCGGCGCGCTAGGGGCCGAACCGTCAGGTCTGCCTGGACCGGCCTTCGCGAACTACCGTAGCGTCACCTTGCCAAGCTCACTCTCGAGCCGCTGGACCAGGGTGCGCAGCACCTTGACCCGGGCAAACCGCTTGTCCTCGGCCTCAACGATCGTCCAGGGGGCGGCGGGAGTGGAGGTGCGCAAGAGCATCTCGTCGGCGGCCTCCTCGTAGAGCGGCCACTTCTCGCGGTTGCGCCAGTCCTCGGTGGTGAGCTTCCAGGCCTTGTAGGGCACGTTCTTGCGCGCCTCGAAGCGCCGCAGCTGCTCCTCCGGGCCGATATGCATCCAGAACTTGCAGATGATCGTGCCAAAATCGATCAACTGGCGCTCAAACTCGTTAATCTCGGCATAGGCGCGCCGCCACTCATCGGGGCTGGCAAAGCCCTCCACCCGCTCGACCAGCACCCGGCCATACCAGGAGCGGTCGAAGATCGCGAACTGGCCGCGGGGCGGCAAGCGCCGCCAGAAGCGGTAGAGGTAGTGGCGGACCTTATCCTCGCCAGCGGGTGCGGCGATGGCGTGCACGATATAGCTGCGCGGATCGAGCTCGGCGGTGAGACGCTGGATGGTCCCGCCCTTGCCGGCGGCATCCCAGCCTTCGAAGACCAGCACGGCGGGCCGCTGCTGCTGATAGAGCTGCAGGCCGAGCAGGTGCAGGCGCGCCTGCAGCTGCTTGATCGTGCGGCCATAGCTCTTCTCATCGCTGCGCTGGTTGAGGTCCACCCGCTTGAGGATGCTCGGCGTCGCCGGCTGGGTCGTGGTGAGCGTCACCGTGACGGGCAGATTGCGCTGCCCTGCACCGTTGCGCCCGCGGAAGGCCGCGCCGGCGTCATCGAGGCCCTCGGCTCGCGCCGCCTCGTCGAGCGGCACGGTGCGCCGGCCCAGCCGCTCTTCGAGGGTGACCAGCACCGCCTTGAGCATGGCGACCCGGGCGTAGTGCTTGTCGGTGGCGGGTATGACGTGCCAGGGCGCCTGCGCGGTATTGGTGCGCGCCAGCATATCCTCGACCGCATCAGCGTAGGCCGCGTAGTGACGGTGCTGCCAGCGGTCCTCCTCGGTGACCTGATACGCGGTGAGCGGGTTGGCAGTCAACCGCTTGAAGCGCTGGCGCTGCTCCTTTTTCGAGATATGGAACCAGAGCTTGATGATCTCGGCGCCATCGTCCTCCAGCTGCCGCTCCATGGTGACCACGTCCTCGCAGCGCTGGCGCCAGCGGGCCGAGTCGCCGCCGCGGACCCGCTCGGCGAGCATCTCGCGGTACCAGGAGCGGTCGAACACGGCAATCTCGCCATAGGCGGGGAGCTTGAGCCAGAAGCGGTAGAGCCAGGGGTACTGCTGCTCGTAGGTGCGCGGCGGGGTGATCGGGTAGACGCGCAGGCCGCGTGGGTCAAGCCGACTTGAGAGGACACTGATCGTGCGCACCTTGGCCGTACCGGCCCAGCCCTCAAAGACGATCAGCACCGGCACGCGCGCCTCGAGCACTGCCTGCTCCATGTCGTAGAGCCGGGCCTGCAACTCGGGGAGCAGTTGACGGTACTCCCGTTTGCTCAACGCAAGGTCGAGATCGATCTGATCGAGCATAGGCACCTGGTTTAACGGAACAGTGGTGACGCGGGAAAACGCCGGTGCAAGGGGCCATCCAGGCCGAGCCACTGGCCCGACGGGGTGACCAGCAGCAGCAGCGAGACGATGAAGAACGGCGGCATCGAGGCATTATAGAAGGATCCGGCGCTGATATTGCTGACCAGAAAGAGCGCCAGGGCCGCATTTGGCCGCACGGCAAAGCCAAGGAGCATGCCGAGTGCCACGCTCACCTGGCCCAGGGTCAGCACCCAGGCCACGGGGCGATACCAGGGGATGGCAAAGTACTTGAGGTAGGCTGCCGAGAACGACTCGGGGTCGATCTCGCTGAGCCGCTGCACGAAGTGCTCACGCATGACCGGGCTGGTCAGCCAGCCGCGGGTGATCTTGTGGTAGGCCCCGTAGAGGAAGAAGGCACCGAATCCATACCGCAGGGCAAGCACCGTCCCCCGTACGACACGCCGCAGTCGCGGGTCCATAGCACGCTCCATTGTCCAGGCAAGCGACATCCGCGCCTATGGTAGCGCGGCCCCGCGCCACCGCAAGATAAGGAACGATCACGCTACGATGAGGTTCGGCAAGGAGCGCCAGCACGACGGTCGGTGCGTCACGGGACTCAGGGTTCACTGAAATTCGCGGCGACGAGCCGGGAGAGCGCCTCCACCGCCGCGTGGGCATCGGCGCCTTCGGCTCGCACCTGCACGCGCTGGCCGGCAGACACACCCAGCTTCAGCACGTCGATCATGCTCTTGGCATTGCCATCGGGCCGCTCGGGCCGGTCCAGGTTTCGGATGCGAACATTGCTGCTGAAGCGGGTGGCCGTCTGCACAAAGTCTTTGGCGGGACGCATATGCAGGCCGATCGGGTTGGCGATTGTCAGCAGCACCTCGGCGACCCTCCCGGGCGGGGGCGCCACGGGCGGCGCGGGCGCGGCGACGGCCACCGCCGGATCGAGCAGCCCTTTGCTCTCGAGCGCGCGGGCGGCAGCCGCGGCCACCTCAGCCAGGGTTGCCCCGGGGCGGCTCGCCTCCACCGCGGCGACCACCGCGCCCTCGACCAGTGGCGCCCCACTGAGCAGGAAGGGCATGCCGACCGCCTCCAGCGCCAGTTCGGCGCTCATTACCGCGCTGCCCATATCGACCAGCACCAGCACCCCATCCACGCCGCGCAGCTGTTCTAGCGCCGCGCAAATCAGGTCGAACGACGTGCCCAGGGCGCCGTCGTGCGTGCCGCCCGCGGCCTCGATCGGCACCTGGCCCTTCGCCATCTGCTCGGCCAGCGCCTTAACGCCGCGGGCAAGCTCGGCGCTGTGTGAGACGACCAGGATTCCGATCATAGATCCTCTGTGCAGGTTGCGTCACATCCCTCACACCAGCCCGAGTTTCCCGGCGACGTAGACTGCCTCGGCCCGATGGTGGACGTTCAGCTTGCGCATGATGTTCCGCAGATGGAATTTTACCGTACTTTCGCTGATAGCGATCTGTTCGCCAATCTCACGGTTGGAGAGACCAGCGATCAGCAGTCGCATAACCTGATGTTCACGTTCGGTCAGCAAGGTCGCCTGAGTCTCGCCAGGATTGGAGAGGCTTTTCATCACCAGCGAGGCGGTACGTGTATCAAGGGCCGACTCGCCACGATGAACGGCACGCACGCTCTTGATCAGGTCGAAAGCGTCTACATCTTTGAGCACATAGCCCCGCGCGCCGCTGCGGATGGCCTGCAGGACCAGCTGGTCATCAAGGAAGGTGGTGAGCACAATAACGTTCGTCTGCGGATAGGTGGCGCAGATCGCCTGGCACAACTCAAGGCCACCGTCGACCCCCTGCGCGCCAAGGCTGAGGTCAAGGAGCACCACATCGGGATGCTCCTGGGCGATCAGGGCGAGTGCCGTCACCGCATCGCCGGCCTCGCCGGCCACCATAATGCCCGACTCCAACTCCAGGATCGAGCGCAGACCGTGGCGTACGATAGCGTGGTCATCCACGATCACCAGCCGAATGGGCTTGCTCATAGGTACCGTACCTCCCGGCCCGGGCCTGTTGCGCGTGCTGTGCGGGGCTTGCATTGGTGGCGCTGTGAACACAGGGGAAAGCGGGCTTGCCCACAGCTCCAAGTGGCGCCAGGGCGCCCGTTGGGGGCTAGCTACCCCGCCAGATCCTGAAGCGGAACGATCACGCGCACCTCAGTTCCACCGCCAGGGGAGCGCAGGATGGCCAGCGTGCCGCCCAATTCCTGGACACGCTCGCGCATATTGCGCAGGCCAAAGTGGGCATCAGCGCCCTCGGTTGTGGTGGTGCTGAGGGCCTGTTCAGCGATACCGACCCCATCATCAGCGATGACCAGGCGCGCGGTGCCACAATCAAAGAGGAGCGTGACCGTGATCTGCCGGGCATGCGCGTGCTTATAGGCGTTGAACAGCGCCTCCTGGGCAATGTAGTACAGGCCGCTGGCAAGCTGGACGCTCACCGACGGCGGCACATCCGCCGTATGCAACTGTACATTCAGGTTGGTGGTCTTCTCAAGATCGATCGCCAGTTCGCGCAGGGCCGCCACGAGGCTTGATCGTGCCCCGGTGATAGGTGTGAGTTGGAAAATCGTCGCGCGCATACGCGTGACCGCGCTGCGGGCCATCTCCTTGGCATTGCAGATCCGCTCATGGACGGGCGACTGCGGATCGAGCTGCACACGGCACCACTCCAGGTTCATCCCGATGCTGATCAGGTGCTGGGCGACACTATCGTGCAGGTCGCGCGCGATACGGGCGCGTTCACTGTTCAGGAGCTCGTTCTGGCGCGCGGCGGCCAGGCGGTGGCGGGCTTTCGCGAGCTGGCGATTCTTCTCCTCCAGTTCGGTCTTCTGGCGCAGGGCGTCCTCGTAGAGCGCCACGGCCTGCGCGTGCAGGCGTTCGCTCTCTTCGTACAGGCGGGCATTCTCCACGGCCACTGCGGCCTGATTGGCCAGGGTGCGCAACACCGACAGTTCGCGCTCGTCCATCGCGAACTCGGCACTCAACACCACCACCAGCGCGCCGACCACCTGGTCGCTCAACAACATCGGAGCGCCGAGCACGCTCATGCCGGCATCGGTTGCGTGCATCACCATGCCATGCCGGGCAAGCACCTGGGTGATCGCGCCCTCGATTTCACCCAGGTTCGCGCCGGAGTCAAGCGGTTCGACGCCGCGTGCCGTGCGGCGCATCCCCCAGCGCAACGTTTCAGGGACGTTGAGCACCAGCACGGCCAGTGCGGCATCGAAGTGCTGCACGGCCACCTCGACCACGGCGCGGGCCAGGCAGGCGATGCCGCTGGTGGTATTGCAGAGCGCACCCGAGATCATCGCCACCGAGGCAATGGCCCGGTCGAGCCGGCGCTCATTCTCGCGGTACTCGCTGTAGTAGGTGCGACGTGAGGCGCTGACGCCGATCAGGCTCTCCAGCAGATGCTCTCGATCGTTACTGTCCATCCGGCGTACCTCACATTGCCCTGGCGAACAACTCCATCACCGTCTCGACGCTCGCCTCGCGCGGATTGGTGGCCATACAGGCATCGTGCATGGCATTGGTGCTCAGGATTGGCAGGTCGTGATCTTTGACCCCGAGGTCGGCCAGGCGTTTGGTCAGCCCCACATCGGCGATCAGGGTACGCACAGCCTCAATCGCCAGTGTGCCGGCTTCGACAGGTGTCAGGCCAGCGATGGGCAGACCCATCGCCTCGGCAATGGTCGCATAGCGCTCGGGGCAGGCCGGGAGGTTGTACTCCATGACGGTGGGCAACAGGATGGCATTCAGTTCGCCGTGGGGCTGGTCGAGCAACCCGCCAACCTGGTGGGCCATGGCGTGGGTCGCGCCAAGAATGGCGTTGGAGAAGGCCATGCCGGCGTGGAGACTACTGCGGGCCATCAACTCCTTCGCCTCCAGATCGGACTGGCTGGCGACGGAGCGGCGCAGCCCGGCGACGGCCAGGGAGATGGCGCGCAGCGAGTGAACCTCGGTGAGAAAGGTGGCGGCGAGGGAGACATAGGACTCGATGCCATGGGTCAGGGCATCCATCCCGGTGCTGGCGGTGAGCCAGGCATCTTTGGTGGTGAGCAGCAGCGGGTCGGTGAGCGAGATATCGGGGATGAGCGACTTGCTGATCAGGGTCATCTTGAGGCGCCGGCGCGAATCAGTGATCACCGCAAACTGGGAAACATCGGCGCCGGTGCCGGCAGTGGTGGGAATGGCGACGAGCGGCGGGAGGGGCCGGGTGATGCGATCGATCCCCTCGTAGTCGTGGATGCGGCCACCATTCGTGCTCAGCACCGCGATGCCCTTGGCAGCATCAATGCAACTGCCGCCGCCGAGGACCACCAGCGCATCGCAGTGCTGCGCCCGGTAGAAAGCGGCTCCCGCTTCGACCTCGTAATCCTTGGGGTTCGGCGTGACACCGGTCCAGATGGCATAATCGAGGCCCTCTTGCTCGATAGCCGGGAGCATCTGCTCAAGCCAGCCCGCGGCGATAACGCCGGGGTCGCTTACCACCAGCACCCTGGTGGCGCCGAGCCGCCGCGCGGCCTTGCCTGCCTGCTCAAGCACGCCACAGCCGACGATGATCTCTGGCAGCGTGAACTTGCTAACCTGCATACAAGCCATCCTGGCCAGGTATTCTGACGGGTATGGTCAGGTGCGCGCTTGCCCGGTCCGCTGCCAGGAGGCTGCACTCCAGCAGCATTCCCACGATGGAATTACCTACACGATCGCGAGTGCACAGCGCCGCGCACGCTGGCGGTGTTGCCGCAGATAACCGGGTATAGCCTGGATTATAGGTTCTTTCTATGCCCCTGTCTAGTTGGACAGGGTACCATTCTCACCAGTCGTTCAGGCAGGCTTTGCACGGTTAGAGGGTGACAGGTGGCCTTCTTTTTTGCTATAGTGCAAACTACCCCCGATCTACCACAATTGCAGCGTCACGCGATGGGGCACCAGCGGGAACATGGTACCGTGTGCGCGAGCGAAGGAGGTTCCGTATGGAAGATAACTCCGTCGTCCTGGAGGAGCTCGAAGTAGGCGCCGCGATCGAGGAGGAGAGCGGTCGGGTTGACGTTGCGGAGGCGTCCCTGGTGGACGAGGACACGCCGGAGATCCTGGCGGAACTGGTGGTCGAAGAAGTGAGCATTGACGGGATGTGTGGCGTGTATTGAACACGCCCGGTAGGGGCGCAAGCGCTTCTAGTACTACAACGAAGGTTGGCCTTCTGTCGCATCAGGACGCCCTACACCTGTCACCCTGAGCGGAGGCGTAGCCGAAGCGAAGGGTCTCGGGATGGCA